>JBHEKV010000201.1:0-25474 GCA_041859235.1 Ignavibacteria bacterium
CCTGTACCTGAATTAGTACTTCCTGTAATGGTATTTCTGCCGATATATTCAGATGATTGAAGTAATGAAATGCCCATTGTTACATAGTTAATGATATTATCCGCAATGACAACACCGTTTGTAGGACAGTATTCAGCTATAATACCCGCAGTAAACCCACCTGAACCAGTTTTTTCAGAATTACAGCCCTTAATCAAAACATTATAGCTGTTATTAATATAAACATAATTCAGTAAATCAGAACTTGTTGAGTTTTTAAAAGTACAGTTACTTATTTCAACTGCGCCGGGTGAGCCGAAAGGATCGTAATTGTCAGTTATATTTATTCCGTTTACTGCATTCTGAAAAGTACAGTTTTTTAATGTGTCATAAGTAATTCCGTCAATGTAAATGCCGTCCCAAACTTGAGTAGAATCAAGTGAAGTAATCCTAACATTATCACATTTAATTCTTGCACCATTTTGGAAAACCAGTTTTGTTAGATTACCCAATCTCAATTCAGAATGTGGGTTCATTGTAAAGACAGCTGAACTATCAAAAACTATTGTTGTACTGTCAGGGAATTCCACTACTGCGCTGTCTTCTATCGTAACGTTTCCACCAATAAATGGTGAATGAGATGGTGAACAATAATTATATATCCCTCTTCGTTCGTAAATAATATTAACGTTCCCGGGCGCAGTTCCGTTCACAGTACCATAGTTGCAGAACTTTCCTCCGTTTTTAATATACAAAGTGCTGTTATTTTGAAAAGTTAATACAGCGTTATCAGAAACAATGAACTTTGCTCCGTTTTCAATGTACAACGTTTCATTTTGCTTTATATAAGCATGATGACCTGAAGTTATACTGAGATTTAGAAAAAGTCTATTATAACCTAAATGCTGTGTGAATCCAGCATAATCGGTCGCTTTTATTGGTAAATACAGATAAGATAAACCATTAGTTTCTGATGTAGTCTCAAAACCATTTTTATTGGGAGTTAAATTAACCCCTAAAGTGCATGGATTTGTACCAAAACTTATAATCTGTTGCCAAATCTTTAAATTTCTATTTGCACACAAATGCTGTATTGGGATCTCAATACTAGGGAATGCAAAAACAATATTGTTGTCAGAATAGAATTTAATCCAAACATCATTTTGAGAATAACTTGGATAATTGAAATCACTGAAGTCTAAGTGTAGAGTATCAATTAATCCATCTGGCAAACCGTCATCTTCTCTTATATTCCAAAACTCAATTTTATATTTACCAATTCCAATTAAACTGTCAATATCAGATGAATGTGAAGAATTATCTGTAGAAAGATAAAATCTGTTTTCACGTTGGATACCTTGACTGGAAGATTTTTTTAACAAGTTCTTATTGCCACCAAATAAAAAATTAGGACGTTCTAGTATAAGTCTTCTAGCAGCTTCTGGTGTGTACCTATAATCATGATTTGAATAAACAGAGCTATAGTTGCCATTGAAAATGAATCCAATTGGAATAACTTTTACATATACACTTTTCATTGTGTCATGGTTTTCGATAAATAATTCAGCTGGTGGATCTAAGTCTTGTGCTTTAGCCGTAAATATGATAAATAGTAATGATAAAATAAATAATGGTTTCATCTAAGTATTTTTTATTTTATACAAATTATCTTTTGTGTATTAATAAACTTATCATCTGAATACATTCTGATAAAATAAATTCCGCTGGTTAAACCCTCACTTTCTAATTTCAAGCTATATAATCCGCTTCTTAAAACGCTGTTTACTAATGCTCTCACTTCCTTGCCTAATACATTATAAAGAGTAATAAGAATTTTTGAAGTTTTTGTCACTTCAAATGTTACATTGGTAACTGGGTTAAATGGATTTGGAAAAGCCGGGTTTAATTTAAATTTACTTGGTAAGTAAATATTTTGATTATTTAAGCCGATAGGGAGTATTTCACCGTTCTTATTGGTTTTAATAATATACAAATATTGCGGCGACGTTAAACCGTTATTAACAGGTGGATCCAATAAATCACCGGCGATTACATATCCGCTGTCATCACATAATGCAATTGATGAACCTTCAATATCAGCAGTATCTTTAAAGTAGTATCGTTCCCAAATCCTGTTACCATCTGAATCTATTGATAACATAAATAATTTTACTGTATCCAACGAACCAGGTCCAGTCAAATATCTTCCTGTAATTAAAAAAGAGTTGGTAAAAGCATTATAAATTGCACAATCTGATGACCTTAACTCAAAAGTTTTTAAAGTATCACCATAAATTTTTGACCAGAGTATATTTCCTGAACTATCTGATTTGGATAAATATATTTTCGCCTGTCCACCAGGTAAGTAAATTTGTCCGATTGATAAAAATCCATTGTCATTCGTTTTAAAAATTGAAAATCCATGTTCATCATAATTTGAACCGGTTGTATGTGTCCATAAAGTATCGCCGTATGAATCGGTTTTCACATTTAATAACTGCACATTATTATTAAATAATTCACCTCCTGTTAATATAAAACCGGAAGGTAGAATTTCTTTAACTGTAGATAAAACAATATTGGTATTTATTTTAGAAATAATATTCGACCACGATTTAAATCCATTATTATCAAGTTTCAATAAATAGCCTGATAATATAGTCGGGTTATTCGTTTTTGCTTCACCGGCTATTGCGAAACCCCCACTGTTTGTTACGCAAATATTATAAGCGCGTGTTTCGTACCCTGATTCAATTATTTGCCTCATCCATATATTATTACCGTTTGTATCAAGCTTCACAATATGCACAAAATCAGTCCATCCAATTGCAACATATTTTCCATCATTCGATTCTACAATTGAAGTAAACTCAGCTACAGGGTAATATCTCACCCATATTGTATCACCGTATGGATTTAATTTTGCTACAAACCCTCCATAGTTTGTTCGCAAACCACAGGTAATATAGTTACCATCGCTTGTCTGTTTAATAGAATAACCACTTGTCCAGTTTGATTGTAAATAAGTTCTTTCCCACGTAATACTCTGCCCAAAACAATTACTCGCTAACACAGCAAAAAATGTAAATGCCAAACCCGCGACTTTTAAAGGATCTCTAATACATTTCATTTGGTAATTTGATTTTTCTTTCATAATACTTATTATTTATTAAATTTCTTCGCAGGTATAAAACTTCCAAAAAATGAAAGTTTCGAGAGTAAGTTTAATTAAAATAATACACTTTTTGGCTTTTTGCAATATTAAAACAAAATGTAATTAATGAATAAGTTTTAAAAAATATGATATATTTACGGTATATTTCATCATCAAGGCTCGGGGTATTTACAAATTTCTTTGGATAGTAATGAAATCATAACAAATATAATACAGCAATTGCGGCAATACAATGATTTGGGTCATAAAAAAGAAGACCCAGCTGTCTGAGCCAGCCAGACAGGGTCGTCTCTTCATAAGTCTTATTAATTCAAATCTCAAATAATTACGATGCGCTCAATTGCACGCCCTTACAGTCAAAATATGCGGCGTCATTATCATACTTCGCTTTCCATTTGCGGTTTGCGATCATCTTCAGATTTTCAACCACATCATCTACTTCGCTTTCAGTGTTAAATATCCCAAACGATATTCTCACCGCTCCGCCAATATCAAACTTCTCGCCGCGCCTTAAGCGGTCAATAATTTCTTCGGAATCACTCCTTCCGAGTAAAAAGCTAAGATACGGGTGAGCGCAGAACCTGCCATTGCGTGTTGCGATCGCACCTTCATGATTAAGAATATCTGCAACAAGCCCGTTGCTTATATCTCCAATATTGAAAGTAATTACACCAAGTCTGTTTGCGGCCGGAATATCACCCAATATATTTATCTCAGGTACTTCCTGCAATCTGCTTAGTGCATATTCCGTCAATTCAACTTCATGCTGCCTTACGTTATCAAGTCCTGCGCGGGTTAAAAAGTTAAGTGATTCCGCAAGCGCAATCGCGCCGGCTATGTTTGGTGTCCCGCCCTGGTGCCTATCAGGTGAGCTGGCGTAAATGTAATCATGCTCGCTTACAAATAATACCGTTCCGCCGCCGGGCGTGTATGGCTGAACCCTGTCAAGCACTTCTCTTGGACCAAACAAAAATGCCGAACCAAAAGGTGCGTATGCCTTATGCCCCGCCGCCGCTAAAAAATCAATATGCTGCGGATCGTCATTCGGTTTTACATCAATTTGCTTATGCGCCAATATCTGCGCAGCGTCTACAAGTATCCGCGCGCCGTGTTTATGCGCAAGCTCAGCAATTTTATGAATATCATTTATTGTTCCCGTTACGTTTGATGCGGCTGTTACCGCAACAAGTTTTACTTTATGCTTTGCAAGTTTGTGTTCAAGGTCATGCATATCAAGTGTGCCGTCTTTATTTACACCAAAATGAAGAGTTTCACCCCTGTGCCTGTGCGGCAGGTCGTTAGAATGATGTTCCATCAGTGAAACAAGTGTAATTCCCTCATAATCCTTCATCAGCCATGCAGTCATATCAAGCGCGCTTGTGGTGTTTGCGGTGAGTACAATAGCATTATCGGGTTTACTTGCGTTTATGAAATTGAAAATAGTTTCGTAAACCCTGTCAAACAACTCAGTAGATATCATGCTTAAATAATGCTTGCCGCGATGCACGTTTGAATAGTAATTTTTTATGAAATCGATATACTTATTAAGTACCGTACTGCATGGGTGAGTTGACGCGCCGTGATCAAGATAGATAAGGTTCTTTGGTTCTGTACTTCCGTAAACCTGGAAACATTTTTTTGTTATGGGAAATTCTTCCCTGATATATTCTATATCTAGCATGATGGATGTTGGTAAATGCTGATGATTTTTATATTTACACTAAATTACTAATAAGCAATTTCTATTGCAATGAAAACAGGCATGTTAACCTTAATAAATATAAACTACTTAATCATTTGAGATACTTTCTTGACTAACCTTATTTTCATTAATGTATTATATTTTGGATAATATGAGAGTGTTTTTGATAGTAATGTGTACATTCCTGGTTACAGCGGCAAATGCGCAGGATTTTTGGCTGCCTGTTAACTCGCCTGCATCTCACAAGATAATGAAAGCGCAGTTCCTTGATACTGTTTACGGCTGGGCATGCGGTGACTCAGGTACAATTGTACACACTTCCAATAGCGGGGCTAACTGGGTACTGCAGCCAAACTGGACAAATGAATTCCCGATTGATGATATTTTTTTTATAAACCGGAATCTTGGCTGGGCTGTTTCAAATGATTTTTTCTTTCACGGCTCTATCATTCTTAAAACTACCAACGGCGGATTAAACTGGAGTGATTCCAGGTACCCTGATTCAACTCTTGTTTTTAATACCATCTACTTCCTTGATTCAGCAACAGGATTCATGAGCGGGGCAAGCGGACTTATTTACAAAACAACCAATGCGGGCAATAACTGGTTCAATTGTTTTATTGATACCGCTTACTGCTCATTTCTTTATCTCATGCCCAAAAAACAATTTTATTTCATAGATAATATGGTCGGGTTTGTTTCCGGCGGGCAGATAGATATTCAGGGGATGATCTGGAGAACAACCAACGGCGGCGCACATTGGTACACTTATTGCGTAGCGGCTGAACCGATATATGATGTAAAAGCTGTGACTTCATCAAGAATTATCGCTACCGGCGGAGATCTTGAGTATGGAATGAGCATGGTGCTTTCGACTGATGCAGGGCTTTCATGGAATTACAGGGTAACACCGCTGCCGGGCAGGGGACTCTCGCTCGGATTCAGGACTCCGGCGGAATTATGGGTTCCGCTTAACTTTGTACCTGCCTACGGTGTAAATCTTGATTCGGGAAATCTCAGTTCAGACTGGACACAGGTCCCCGCTGTTGGAGTAGAAACAATTAACTCGGTTGTGTTTATGTCACCCACATTCGGGTGGTCTTTTGGAACTGGCGGTACAATATTTAAGTACAATACTTCTGTTATTGGCATTAATGGCCATCATTCCGAGAATATACCTGAGGAATTTACGCTGGAACAGAATTATCCCAATCCTTTTAATCCGGTTACCTCAATTGGATATGAGCTTAACAGGGGAGGGCTTGTAAATATAAGTGTATACAATGTTACCGGCGAACTGGTTGAGGTACTCAACAGCAGTTACCAGCCTCCCGGCTACCATAGTGTTAAATGGAATGCATCTTCAAGGCCAAGCGGAATTTACTTCTGCAGAGTATCCGCCGGCGGTACTGAAAAGACAATTAAAATGATCCTGGTTAAGTAGAAGTTACGGTGCCGGTAGCATCCAAAAATAAATGAAAAGAAGAACTTACAATACTATATTTACTGCGGCACTTTTGCTGTTATTCAGCGCTCAGCTCTTTGCGCAGGATTACTGGCTCAGAGTGCCTTCTCCAACGCAAAGAATATTAACAAAATGCTGCTTTGTTGATTCAGTTTACGGCTGGGTTGCAGGTGACTCAGGTACTATAATTTATACTACCAACGGCGGCATGAACTGGGGATTGCAGAATACAGGTATTGCAAATTACAACATTGATGATGTTTTCTTCCTGAACCGCAGACTTGGCTGGGCGCTTTCAAATGATTACTTCTTCAACGGTACATTCATGCTTAAAACCACTAATGGGGGTCTGAACTGGACCATGACAAATTTCCCTGATACTTCGGTGCTTATAACAACTATACAATATACTGATTCTCTTCACGGTTACGCAGCAGGCGTGAGCGGCAAGATATTCAGGACCACAAATGGCGGTAATAACTGGAGTGAGTGTTTTATCGATTCCGCCGGATGCCCGCTGCTTTACGGATTTCCAAAACACAGGCTGAATTTTGTAAATTCAACTACAGGCTATATTTGCGGCGGAAAGTATGATATGATTGGAGCGGTTTGGAGGACTACAAACTCCGGCGTTTCGTGGAGCACTTATTGCGTTACACCTGAACCCCTGTTTGATGTGAAAGTTATCAACTCAGATAAAATAGTAGCATCAGGCGGTGATTTTGAGTTTGGGTCCATCACTACAACTTCGTTTAACGGGGGCTCAAGCTGGAATTATTTCAATACAGGATTATTTGGTGTTGGAAGAGACCTTGCTTTCAGAACTGAAAAGGAAATATGGATGCCGCTTGCATTTGCCCAGGCGTGGGCTGTGCATCTTGACTCCGGTAATGTTAATGTTCCATGGATCGGTGTTCCTGCTCCGGATACAACTGCTGTTTATGCCGCAGTTTTTAAATCACCAACCTTCGGTTTCGCGTTCGGCTCCTACGGAGCAATTATGAAATATAACACTGCGGTAATAGGGTTGACCCCCGGGAACAGTATTGTTACAGGTGATTACTCCCTCGGGCAGAACTATCCAAACCCGTTTAATCCTTCTACTAATATAGTATATAAACTGGCAAAACCGGAAAATGTCAGAATAACCCTTTTTGACCTGCTTGGAAAGCAGGTAAAAGTATTTGTCGAAGGTATGCGCCCTGCCGGTTTTAACAGGATGAAGTTCATCAATCCCGGGCTTGCATCAGGAGTGTATATATATAAGATAGAAGCGGGCACTTTTACCGAATCAAAGAGAATGGTCATTGTAAAATAAAAGATCCGTAAACAAAGTTAACGGATCTTATTATCTCAAAAAGTGTTATCACTTACCGAACTATCAACTATCAACTGTCAACTATCAACTGTCAACTGTCAACTACTTTACAAGTATCATCTTTCTGCTTTCCCTGTAGCCGTTTGATTCCAGTGTATAAAAATAAATTCCGCTTGGCTCGTTTGCTGCGTTCCATTCAACGGAATACTGCCCGGGTCCGAGCTGCTGTTCTGCCAGTGTGGTTACCAGTTCACCGGCAGAATTATAAATTTTAAGCGCGATGCTTCCTGCGGCGGGAACGCTGAACTCTATGTTCGTTACCGGATTAAACGGATTTGGGTAATTCTGCTTTAGGCTGAACTTGGCGGGTACTTCACTGCTGATCTGATTTATACCAATAGTTGAGTAATCAATGACCGCGCTCCATATCTTAAAAACATCATCAGGCTGATTGCTCATCCAAACAGGATGAAGTTTGCCGTTGCCTGATGTCAGTCCAAGGTTATCACCCATATTACCGCCGCCAGCGCCGGCTACTGATCTTGGTTTAAACCGTTGAGTAGTTACCCTGTAATCGCTCCAGGTGTTGCCGCCATTTTCTGATCTTGAGAGATACACATCAACTGAATCAGCTGAATTGCGGCTATCGTAATAAATTATGTTAAGTCCGCCGTTCTCATCAACTCTTACTGAAGGGAAGAACTGGTTACGCCCGTTATTAATTGGGTCCTGATTTACCCTTACCCCGGAGCTCCATGAGTTCCCGTTATCCGTTGAACGGAACATTACGATATCCGGATCATTGCCTGCAGGCGCAAGATTCTTGCTTGTAGTTGCTATATATATCCAGCCGTTTCTTGAGCCGCCGGTTTTATCAATATCTATTACCGGAAAACTGTTTGCTCTTATTGTCCACGGGCTGAGCTGCGAAGTCCTGATGCCGTTAATATCTATGGCATTCTCATTAATAGTATAATCAACGCCTCCATTGGTTGAACGTGATACACCAATGTAATCTTCGGTGTATGGCGAGTTTGGATTGGCCGAAGCCCACACAATGAATAGTGTTCCCGAAGGATTAACGCATATTGCCGGGCCGTATGATCTGTTGCCTCCGAAACCGTTATTAACATTAATTATCGGAGACCAGCTTGAGCCGTTTGTTGTTGTGTACGCCATAACGATCCTGAACGGAGGCACGAAATAGGTCCATGCCAGGTAACTTCTTCCGTAGAAAGAACTGGCGGGTGCGTCATCTGTGCCGGGAGAGCCTTTGTCAACATCAACGTTTGACTGGATAGAAATATTCGCTGACCAGTTTACGCCGTAATTTGTTGTTGTATTGGCAAACATACCAGACTGGATATTACCCAGGTGTGTCAGAATAAATACGCCGTCTTTATCTATTATGGTACCCGGGTCACCGCCGTGATTCTGCGCGGGAGCGCCTGTGCAGAAATCTGTGCCTGTCCAGGTAACGCCGCTGTTGGTTGAAAAATATGTTCCTTCGCTTCTGGAATTCAGGTTCAGTGTATACGCGCTGGCAAAAAGTATCTGCTGGTTTGACTGATGCCGTGTTATTGTAGGCTCAATCTGGTTAACCGCCGAAGGGAAAATTATGAAGTTAGACCATTGCGCGTTTATATGAGGATCTACCATCAGCAAACTGAATATAAAAACAAAAATTGTGGATGCAGTATTCATCGGATTATAATTAATTTTTTGTTCTGGCTTCATTTTTCTAAATTTAACCATTACTGTGTTTTTTAAAAAGTCCTTAGCGTATCACAAAAAAGGACTAAACAGCGTATCTGTTTTTCATTCTTTTGGGTCCAATCCATAGCCAAAATCCCGTGATCGTAAACAGTAACAATGAAAGTCCCATTATAGTTGTGTATATAAGCTTAAGTATCTCGTTTTTTATGCCCAATAAATGATCCAGTATTGAGCCGTCATGAATGTTCTCTATAAAATCAGACCTCCTTCTTTCTATATGAAGAAGTTTGCCTGTAGCACCGTCAAGCTGCACACCCCAAAAGCCTTCCAGGAATACGAATTTTACCATTCCCTTATCCGGTCTGACGTCAATTCGCTCAAGCTCAAGAGAAAGTCCCGGTGAGATCGAATCGCGGGCTATCTTACAGGCAATTGTGTGCAGGCTGTCAATGCTTATCCAGTCTTTCAGATCAGCGGAACTGCCTTTGTACGATTCAGGCAATATGTAACCGCCGCTGTGTTTTTTCCAGCCTAAGCTAAGGCCGGTAACTGCCGTCAGAAAGAAGAAAACGAATAAAATAGCCCCCGTTGTTCTGTGGATCTTTCTGAAAAATCTGATTAGCGCTGCCTGCTTTTTTCTTCTATCTGTCTTTGTGTCCATTCAGCCTTTCGTTCTTAATATAAAAGGCAGGGTATAGAATACTCCCGGTGGAAAAAAAATCTCCCCGGGAGTAACCCTGCCTCCTGATCGTTATGATAATAGATTACTATCTGAACATATATGCCAGTGTCAATCCGCCAAAGAAGTTTCTCCTTGGACCTGATTCATAATAATCTTTATTTGCATCTGAATTAATATTGATAAATGCCACATACTTCTTATCTGCGATGTTGTTCAACCCGCCGTATGCAACAAGCCTGAATTTATCAAAATTAAGATCAACGCCGACTTGAGCATTTATCAATGAATATGACGCAGTTTTCAGACTGTCAGTATTTGCATCGTTTACGAACATCTCACCAATATGCTGGAAAGTTGATTTAACATATACTGTATACTTTTTTGAAAAAGTATACTGGTACATTGCTTCCCCCGAAACGAACATTTTAGGATTTGAAGGCTCCAGGTTTCCGCTGTAATCAACATTGGTCAAAGCGCCCGCTGAATCAATTGTGCCGGCTTCGTATTTATCGTACTTAAAATCCTGGTATGTAAATGCGCCTTTTAATGTCAGGCCTTTTACAATTTCAGAATTTGCGCCGATCTCGATACCGGTTCTTTTTGATACAGCCGCATTCCTGAAATACACATCCCCGTCAACAACAAATGGTACAATAACGTCTTCAATCTTTGTGTTGTAGAATGATACTTCAAAGAAAGTGTTCATGAAATATTTCTTCTTCAGACTCAGTATTTCACCCTTTATACCTGCCTCAAAGCTTGTTGATTTCTGAGGTTTAAGGTCCGGGTTTATAGTATGCTGACCGTTATCTGAGGAATATACATAGTTATCAAGTTCATTTCCGGCAGGGGAATCAAAACCTAAGCCAAACGATGTATACAAAGCTACATGCGGAGTAAGTTTAAAGTTCAATGCTGCCTTTGGTGTGAACTCGGCAAATATTCTTGTAGTATCCCTGAATCCTGCGAGTTCATCCTTGAAGTCATATATAACCCTGTCGTATCTTCCGCTCACAAGCAGCGAAAGTCTCTGCGGAACCAGTTCGAATTGGTTCAGGGCGTATGCGCCAACATTTGCAATAACCTCGTTGGATACGCCAACCAGGTCATCACCTTTAGTACCGCCAATGTTGTTGAATTCCCTGATAGGGCCATCCTGGTAGAATAAGTCTGTACCTACAGTGAATTCATTTGTCCGCTGCTTTGATTTTACCTTGCCTCCAAAAGTATATTTGTTAACATACCTGAACGAGCCGCCTATGCCGTACCGTGTAAATAAACGGTAAGTCCTGGCGACCCTGTCGAAGATCTTTACTGTTCCGTAACCGGTGGCTTCAAAGGTATGTTTCATATTGCCTTTTTCAAGGCTGGTAAGCAGTGTAACGCCAACGCGTCCTTTTCTTGAATCTCTTTTTTCATCACGGCTTAGTGATCTTGAATTAGCCAGCGTATCGTTCTCATTATACTGCGCAAGTGTTAATGCTCCCGGCAGCTTAATGATCCCGTTCACATAATATCCATAAACAGAAAGTTTTGAATTCGGAGTGAAGTCTGTTTCAAACAAACTATTCAGCCTGTGTTGGAATTCCTGGCTGTGCTGCCGGTATCCGTTATAGTTCTGATAGCTGTATGAAGTCATGAATCTTGAGTTCTTTGAGTTAATGCCCATTTTGAACCCGTTCTTCCTCAGATCATATGATCCGAATTCATTGTTAAGCTGGAAGAAAGATATAGGGAAATATTTATCTGTAAGAAAGTTAATTACACCGCCTGGTGCGTTTGTGTACAGTGACGATGAATAACCCCTTACAAGTTCAATTCTTCCTATTGCGTCAAAGTCAATTGCTTCTATTCTTGTCTGTCCGTCCGGTTCTGATTCAGGTATTCCGTCAAGCAGAATTCTTACACCTCTTATGCCGGTGTTAGAACGGCTTCCGTATCCGCGTATAGTTATTCTGGTATCGTGATTTCCATATCTGGGCTGAAGGAAGAGCCCCGGAACAGTGTGGAGTACATCCTGCACTCCCACTTTTCTGCTGGTGATCCAGCTTGTTTGGTTTATTCTTAAAACCGGGTATGGAATATCAATGATCTTTTGTTCTACTCTTGTGCCTGTAATAATTATCTCATCGGTCTTATACTCCAGGGTATCAACCGGGTCATCCTGCGCCAAAACAGGAAACGAGAAGATAACAGACAGGCATAGCAGAACAAGAAACCTATAATTCTTGAACATTATATGCTCCTGTATTTATTTAGTAGTTCTGTTAAAAAATAAATCTGAAGGCAGGGGGTATCCGTATCCATAACGCCTGTCCGGCGAAATTCGGTCAGCACCTGCCTCCATCTAATCACAAATGAAATGAAACTAAAATCTTCGCTGTGCACCTTTTTTGTTCACATTTGTATTCGGCATGCTGCGCCGGTATGATTAAACGGAGGATGCCAATCATAACCGATAAATCAGCACCCTGTAACTAATGGTGTAACAAAAAAGATCAAAGCGATCGTAACATTGGTATTATATATGTGAAGGCAGTTCCGGGGGTGCTCTCCCGCGGTAAATTTCTGAGACGTCACTATTTGGAGGAATAAAACTGCTAATGCTTATCACGCCGATAAACGGCGGATCGATCTTCAATGAATTTATTATCGCTGCTGCGTCGGCTGTCTGAGTTTCGGTCAGAATGCAGGCAAAGAAAATGAACTCGCCTTTGGCCATTTCTTTTGTGAGATCGGCGCCAACGACAAAAAACGAAACTAAAAGTAAAATAAGAATTACGTCAACTGTTCCGGAGTTTTCCCTGAACAGCGGAGTAGATTTTATCCTGCTTTTAATTTCGCTTATCTTTGATAACAATTATCTGTCCTGGTGTTTTAATTCAAATCTCAAAAAACTAAAAATACGAATTCTTTCCTCAATTTCATCTGCAAAAGTAAAATAACTTAAACTTTGCGAAATTCAAAGGGATTTTTGGCGGGATAAACTACTAATATTCACTACTTTTAATTGTGAAGTGTTATCCTTATCGGCCACTTAAAAAGCCACCCGATGCCTGATTGTTCAGAATTTATAGCTCAAATTCAGTGTTACATAGTAATTTCTCGGTTCTCCAGGTTCATAGTACCGCCTTTGCCCCGAAGGCAATTCCGGGTTCGCATTTACATTGATAAAACCTATGTATCTTCTGTCAAAAATATTTTTCACGCCTGCGGCAAATATCATATTAAAATGTTCTGTCTTATAGTCAATTCCGGCCATAACATTGGCAAAAAAATATGGACTCGTTGATTCTGTATTCTTGTCATCTGTATACATTGATGAAGCGTAATCGCAGTCAAAAATGAGCAGACCGTCCAGGTGTTTGGCAATTTCAGGTTCGCCCTCTAATATGAAGTTAAACAGGTGCTGCGGTACGGCGGGCACCCGGTTGTTCTTATAGCTTATTTCTACAAGGCTTCCGGTTGAATCAATTGTCTGTGCTGAATATTGGTCATATTTAAAATTTGTATATGTATAATTCAGTATCAGGTCAACTCTTTCAAAAGGTTCAGTCTTAATTCCGCTTTCAAGACCCATACGGTTCGTCTGAGCCGCATTCCTGTAATACACTCTGTCACTGATAATGAAGGGTATTATTTCATCTTTCACAATTGTATTGAACAGGGTGAATTCGAACAGCACTTTTTTGAATATCCTGCTTCCCCTGTTGAAAACATTACCTTTTATTCCAAGCTCGAAATTGTTTGATATCTGCGGCTTGATATCAGGATTAAGCGTTGTAAAGCCGCTGTTTGAGCTCAGCGGATAATTTTCCAGCTCTGCCGCAGAAGGCGTATCAAAACCAAAGCCATAGGATGTATATGCTGAAACTGTTGGAGTAAGCTTAAAATTAAAGGCTGCCTTTGGTGTGAATCTGCTGAAATCTCTTTCAGAATTCCTTGCGGAAAAAAGCTCATCATCATTGCTGATGTTCAGCTTATCATACCTTCCTGAAAGCAAAAAGTACAGTTTTCCTTTAAGCAAATTGAACTGGTTTTCAAAAAACACACCCAGGTTGCTTTGTCCTTCAGTATTCTGGCTCTGCAGGTCATCACCTTTGCTGCCCGCGGAGTTGTTGAAAGAGGTAAGAGGTCCTGTTACGTAATTGTAATCTATGCCCGTAGTGAATTCATTATCCTTTCCAAATACTGGGTGCCTCCCTGTATAGCGAAGTGTAGCGCCTGTTGTGTATTTATACTTAATAAAATACAGAGTATTTGTAGTATACTGCAGATCTTTTACTGACCCAAACCCAATGAATTCAATTTCATTGCTGTTAAGTTTGCCCCATGAAGTTTTATACTTCAATCCTACCCTCGCTCTTTGTGTTATCCTTCTTATATCGCTTGCAACAGACTGGAAATAAGGCTGGAATGGGTCTGTGTTGTACTCGCTTTCAGTTAGCGCGCCCGGGAATCTTGCGAGCCCGCGCAAATAATTACCAAGCAGCATCAACGATGACCTTTTACCTGGGTATGTAACGTAATTCAGGTTCAGCAGGTGAGTGAACTCCGCGCCATGCGGTCTGAAACCAGTATAGCTTTTATAGGTATGTGAAAGGAATAGTTTTGAATTTTTTCCCGCTATTCCTGCCCTGAGACCGCCCTGGTAAAGATTGTATTCTCCCGCGATCCCGGTCAGTTTTACAAAGCTCTTTGTAAAATTCATATCAGAAAGGAAATTCACAACGCCGCCCGGTGAATTAGGATAAAGTGATGAAAGATTACCTTTAACAACTTCAACTCCTCCAAGAGAAGTGTAATCTATTGCGTCAAGGGTTGTCTCTCCGTCAGGTTCTGATTCCGGTATACCGTCCTGCAGGATCCTTATACCGCGCACACCTGAGTTTGAACGGGTACCAAAACCCCGGATAGATAGCCTAACTTCGCTGCCATAGCGTGTTTGTATAAATAGTCCGGGCACATCCTGCAAAATATCTTTTGCATTTAAATCACGCCCGAATGTAAATTCCTTCTTGCTGACCCTGAACACAGAATAGGGGATATCTATTATCTTTTTTTCGCTTCTGGTACCGGTTACTACAATCTCTTCAAGGGCTGTTACTTTTTTCTTTGTGGTATCGGGAATTTCTTCTTTTAATTCATATTCTTCTTCATCCTCTTCATCCTGAGTGAGTACAGGAGCTGAGCTGATGAGCAGGCTGATTAACAGTAAAAATAAGTATTTCAATTTTTATGATTAGATATATTATGTAAAATTTTCTATTGCGTCTATTTTTAGTTGTACGAAAGTTTGAAAGGTATTTTTACAGCAAGCACTATATTCCTCCCGATATTATTCGCGTTAAAAACCCTGCCGTTATACTCTGCCGTTAGAAGTTTGATCCTTGACATAAAATCGGTGTATACTTTATTCAGCAGATTATTACAGCTGATAGTAATGTTAATGAGCTGTTTTTCAAATCTCAAATCACAGCCAAAACCTGCGTTAAAAATAGTGTATGCGGGCACGCCGGTTTCATTTTCACCAAGCCGCGTTTTTGCTAACGCAGTGAGAGATGAAAGCTCAATATAAGGCGAGCGGAAGAACTTCCAGCTGTTCAGCTCAAAATGAAGCGCGGCTGTGATCTTATCTGCCGGTATTAACGGGAGATTTACATCATCACTTCTCTTTGCAAATACAGTTGAATATGTCGTTCTCAGGCTTAACCAGTCAATTGGTTTAATTGTAAGGTCAGCTTCCAATCCCCTGAGCGTCGCATCACTTTGTATATATCTGAAAACGGGATAACCGCGCAAAGTGTCCTTAGTCTGCCCCAGATAAATGTAATTATTTATTCTGTTCACGTATGCAGATATTTCAGCGGAAAAAAACCTGCTTTCAAGATCAAATCCCAGATCTGCTTCAATGCTTTGCTCGCTTTTAAAATCCTTGTTGCCCAGCTCGTACTGGAATACGCCTTCATGCAATCCGTTTGAAGTAAGCTCCGCAAGATTAGGCGCCCTGTAACCGGTTGAAACATTTGCTTTTAGCAGAAGCAGGTTAATGAACCTGTATGTTAAACCTGCGGAACCGTTAACTGACCTGTATGCCGGGTCAATTGCCGGGTAGTAATCGAGCGAATCTTTAACACCGTATTCAACAGTTTTTACACTGAAAATATCAAACCGCGCCCCGCCTTCAAATGTGAATTTTCCTTTTCTGATATTTATCATTCCTGTTGCCGAAATTGACTTTACATCAGAATCGGGTATCAGTCTTCTTTTGCCGTAATTAATATTTGACTGTATAAATCCCTGTGTGCCAAAGGTAAGCTCAGTGGATTTACTTAAGGTATATATCCAGCCTGCATCAATTGATGTTGTATTGAGCACCATATCAAGATTGCCGAACTGCAGGCTATCGGGCAGGAATCTTTCATCGTTGCCTTCACGCTCCTGCCTGCGGTTATATGTGTGTCCTATATTTATCTTAAACTTTGATCTTTCCATTATGAAAGTATTTGATAGTACAATATTGTGTACTTTCAGCTGGTGGTGCGGGCCGTTAAAACTTCGGTCAAACCTGGTTTCGTTTACTGCAATTTCTTTCTCAAAATCCCTCGCTTCAAGAATACCGTATGTATAGTTGGTATAACTGTAATTTATTCTGCTTACCCAGCTTGATTTGTTGTAACCAAACGCGGATTTAACAGTATATCCGCCAAACCTTGTTTGCGGTATCCGGTCTTCATTGCCATCCAGATAGTCGGCATGTGTCTCGCCGCCAAAGCGCACCAGCCAGTTGAAGTCTTTCCGTGAACCCTTCATTCCTATATCCGCCAGGATGCCGAGAGTATTAGTATAGAATTTCGTATTCAGGTCTGCGTTTTCTTCGCCTACAGGCGCGGGATGCTCATCAGTAATACTTACAACACCGCCAATTGCCTCGGGGCCGTAAAGAAGGCTGCGGGGCCCCTTTATTACTTCAACATTATCAATGCCGTCACTGCTCATTACAAGTCCGTGCTCATCCTGCCACTGCTGATTATCAAATCTGATGCCGTTTACCATAATGCCTATCCTGTTGCCGTATAACCCGCGGATAACAGGTTTGGAAATTCCCGTGCCGGTTGATAGCTGCCAGGCTCCGGGAACTTTGGTCACTGCTTCAGAAATATTCATTACACCGTATCGCATCAATTCTTTTGAGCTAATTTCCGCTGTGGGGTATGATTTTTGCGGTCTCAATTCGTTAACAAGTATCTCTTCGGTGGTTATGTTATCCTGGTACATCTTTGCCTCAAGCGGAGAATCAATTTTGTCAGTTTCAATTACTAAACTAAGCGATTTGTAGCCCAGTAATGAAAACTGAAATTTTAAGAAACCCCTGGGCAGCCCTGAAAAAATGAAGTTCCCTTCGCTGTCGGAAGTGATCAGCTTTTGGACATCATTTAAATAGATTGATGTATTCGCCAGCGGCTCTCCTGATACTGCGTCAGTAACTCTGCCCTGAACTGTTACCTGTGAATACAGGTCTATCGAAAGAAACAGCAAAACGGCTGCGAGAATATTAATTTTCATTTTTATGGAGCTTAAAATAAAGGGAGCAGATTTTCAGCTGTTCCCCTCATTTGTAAACAGATATTTATTTTTTAACAGTTTTTGGAGCTCCAAAATAGAATGATACGCCAACATACCCGTTAATAGAACTTATCGTTCTGTTTGGGAATGTTTTGCCGTCTTCGGTATGTTCCTGGTCACCCAGATCTATCTCATTGGCACCTACTTCACTTGGGTCATCTGCGCCTTTACCCAAAGGATTTATCATATGGTATTTAACGCCGATTATGGCGCCAACCTGCGGGCTCAGGTGGAAATCTATTCCGCCGTCGAAAATGATCCCGATCCTTGTTTCGGATTTCATATCCATGGGCCCGGTTCTTTGTGCGCCCTTGATACGCACCTCACGGCCAAATTCAAACTCTCCACTGAAAAAGTTTGCCGCAACTCCTGCCCCTAAGAAGGGATTTACCTTTTTCTTCGGTGCAAAAGCCCACTCGCCGCCAAGAGAAATTGAAAGTACATTTACTTTTGGCTTAAAAGTGGTTACTGCAAGATCATTATTCGGGTTTATCCTGAATATAGCGTCTGCATTGTTGCTGAACATGTTATAAGTTAAACCCATTGTTACCCTTGCATTACCCTGTTTCCCGAAAGCAAGCTTACCGTCTACTCCGAAATTCAAAAGCTGCTTTGTGAAGTACGGAAAGTAATCCGCATCTGCCCTGTTGTCTTCAGTTACCGGGCTCGTTGGCGGCAGGGAGGTTTTAAAATCGCCAAGCGGTACGCCGTAACCGCCGGTTAAATGAAGCGTTAATTTGGGCTGAGTATATATTGATGATGCGGATAATAATAAAAATGCACAGAGTAAAACGCCTAATTTTCTCATTTGTTTTCTTTTTAATTAAATTAATGAATACAGCACAGCGGCAACGCGTAGTTGTGCTGAGAGTTTAAAAATGAATAAAAATAAATTGAGTGAAATTAAGCAGCAGGGGGACCCCTGTCGGTATCAGAGGGTTTAAATATGTGTGAGTAATTAAAATTATGTACTTCCGGTATTGAGCATTGAAATGGAAGTGAAATTTCATCAAGTCCTCTTGGCGAGAGCTGGGGAATGTTGCAGCTGTCTTCCAGGTTATCAAGAACGAAATTTATTTCATTCTTTTCCCTGGCAAGCTCTGTGCTGAGATCGATACCGGCAATAACGAAACCTGTAATGCAAAGGAACAGAAATAAATTAACGGAAAAGGTATTACCTTCAAACATTGTAGGCAATACCTTAATTTTCCTGATTTTATTTTTTCTTATTATCAATTATTGATTTTATACAGTATTCAGTATCTGTTCGCGCTGATCGAACATTTTTACAAGTTCATCCATAAGCAGTCCGGCTTTATCCATATCTGCCTTGATATCAACATTCGCTTTTGAGTTGTTATCCATATCCGTGCATGCTGCGCTTATCACATCTACGTTATTCAGCAGGCTTGCGTCAAACTGGTAAAGCTGGTTAAGTTTATCTTCCTTAACTTTTACAACATCAAAAGCTCCGCTGTAGCCGCGCGCGGCTGCTTTGAACTTTCCTACGCAAAGTTGCAGCTTTTTATCCAGTTTATCAATACCATCTGATTCGAACAGTTTTCCGCGCTGAGAAAGATTCAATATAACGTTTTTCAACTTCACATGGTTTGCGTCAAGCCTTGCCGCAAGTGTATTCCTTAATATAGTATCCAGCTCACGGGAGTTATCCCTGTTCACATACCCGTCATAACCGGGTATTATCCTTGTTATCTTTTCAAGGAAGTTCTCTTTTGATTTTACAGCATTAAGCTGTGAATTTAGGTCTGTCATTTCGTTTTAAGTTTATTTTTAAAATTATTAATGAACAAAAATACAATTTCCGCGGGTTAAATCAAATAGATTTTGAGCTTTTTAAACGAAATATAACATTGAAATTTATGAAATCTTCCTGCAATTTGGAAACAATTGATAAAAATAAACCGCTAATTTTATGCTCAAATCACTAAAAATAATACCGTTTTTATTTCTGCTAATTTCAGGCGTTCATTCTGAACCAAAACAATTAACTAATTTTATCCAAATCTTAGATGCCCTCAACAGCGGTTACCGGGTTAATGCTGTTATACATTATAAGGATTTCCTGCTGGTTTCAGAAGGGGATACAGCCAATGCGCCCGATGCGATCGGCGGAATGGATATCCTGCCATATGAATACTTTGCATCAGGAGTAATAGGCAAAAACATAGCATTCATTTCAACTTCTGAAACTGTAATGATATATCTTAAAGGATTTGGCGGATACCTCTACAATTACGTTAAACTGCGAGTTTACGAAGACAACAGGGTCGAAATAACCGCGCGGTACCTTACTATTGATAAACTGGAAACAAAAATGGATGAAACGTTTTACGGTGAAATTAACGATGGCGTAAACGGTAAAGCTGTGTATTTTTATGCGAACTGACTCCGCTCATGATTGTATATAATCCGGAGATTTTATTCATTATATTCGTATAAGATTTCATTTTTGAATCGTGATCTGATTACAATGAAACTCATATTTTCCTTTCTTACTGTATCCATATTTTTTGCTAATGGTATTTTTTCACAGGATAGCACTATATACAGGTATCTGCCTTTAAGCGTAGGAAATATATGGGTATATCAATTCCAGTACACATCAACATATAATGGGAACAGTTCGGGGTATCAAGTCGTTAAGGTAACTTCTAATTCAATTCACAATTCCAAAACATACGCAGTTACCAATATATCAACAATATTTATACAGGGTACAAATGTTTGCGGAATCAGGTTATTCGGTAACGGCAGAGAGATAAGAGTTGATACACTTTCAGGAAAAGTTTACGGGTGGGAGTTTTGTCAGGAGGATTCCGCTGAATATATGATAGACAGCCTTTTTGCAAAACTAAACGATTCAGCATATGCCTGTTACTATCCGGGAACGCCGATAATTTGTTCCGACACTGCTAGCCAGAACATTTTTCAGTATACAAAACAATCAGTTTTTTTTACTGTTACCGGGATTGAAGCCGGCAGCGGCTGGAGGTATGTAAAGGATTTCGGAATAAGTGAAACAGGCTATGGGAATCCTTTTTATCACTGCAATTCAATTTTAAAAGGCTGTGTAATTAATAATATACTTTATGGTGATACGAGTACCGTTATAGGCATTCAAACAATTTCTTCAGATGTTCCAAAATCATTTATACTCTCTCAGAATTATCCTAACCCGTTTAATCCTGCAACGAAAATTAATTTCAGCATACCCAAATCATATCTCCCCCTGAAAGGCCGAAGGACTGGCCTGGGACATGTGAGAGACACAGAGCGGGTCATATTGAAAATTTTTAACGCTCTCGGCAGCGAAATAACTACTCTTGTCAATCAGCAGCTCTCTCCCGGAACTTATTCAGCCGAGTGGGATGCATCAAACTACCCCAGCGGATTGTATTTTTGCAAATTAACGTCAGGTAATTTTACCGAAACAAAACGGATGATCTTAATAAAATGATTAACTTGCTTCGCATGATTTAATTATATTTGTATATGTTCAAAATAATTACTGTAATACTATTGTTTTTTGTGACAGCAGTTAATTCACAAATTAATGATCATGTTTCAGATATTTATAAAAATATTCCTGATGAAATAAGATACCGGAACTCCTTTGAGCGTGAAAAATGGTTTTATGAACAGAGAATATTCCCCAATTCAAATTTCCCTGCAAATGTATATCAAAACGCTATAACCCAAAAAATTAACTTACTCAATTCCGCCGGGTATTATGACCGGGTTGACCAGTGGGTAAGTATAGGACCAACACCTGCCGTGAATATTTATTACGGCAACGTTTCATCACGCATTGTTTCTGTGAAGTACCATCCGGCAAACCCTGATATTATATACATTGCGGCAGCTTATGGGGGAGTGTGGAAATCGACTAACGGCGGACTTAACTGGCTGCCTAAAACTGATTTTGAAGTCACCCTTTCATCAGGCGCACTGGCTATTGATAAGACCAACCCCGAAATTATATATTACGGAACAGGTGAAGCTACATATTTTACTTACTCATATTCCGGAAGCGGTTTGCTTAGATCAACTGACGGCGGGAATAACTGGATCAACTCTACAGCGGGCTTGCCCGCTAATACATACTTTTCTAGATTAGTAATTGACCCGAACCGCAGCAATATCCTTTTTGCTGCAATGGGTATAGGCGGATTGTATAAGAGTACCAATTCAGGTGTCTCATGGGCTCAGGCAGTAAGCGGCAGGTGTGATGATGTATTGTTCTCGCCGGATGGAGCAAAAGTATATTGTATAGGGCAGGGGAGCGGTTATAGAATCTCTCTTGATAGCGGAAATACATTCAGTGCATACACTCCTTTCCCTTTGGGAACCCGCAATCATATTGCAATATGCAATGCCGTACCTGAAATTATGTATGCCGTAACTTACCAGGGAACAACGGCAAGCGTATATAAGTCAACTAACGGTGGAAATAATTATACCCTGCTGCAGAATAATTTTACCGGAGCCAACCAGGGATGGTATGACCTCTACATTCACGTTAATCCGGTCAATCCTAACATTGCTTATTTGGGACTTATCGACTTGTGGAGAACAACAAACGGCACCACGTTCACAAAAATTACCAATACTTCAGCGGGACCCGTTCACGTTGATCATCATAACATGGAATTCAACCCGCTTAATCCCTCTCAAATCATAGTCGCCACCGATGGCGGGGTATATTCATCATCAAACGCAGGCAATAATTGGGCTAACCTCAATTCAGATCTCAATTTAACGCAATTTTACAGAGTTGCCTCAAATCCCTCAAACGGGCTGCATATGGTAGGCGGCACTCAGGATAACGGTATTCAGCAGACTACAGGCTCGCAGATTTGGGATGTACTCATTTTTGGCGGCGATGGCGGTGACGCTTGTTTTCAGGAGGTTAACAATAATTTTATACTTGCAGAAAACCAATTTAACAGAATAAAGCGCTCAACAGATAGCGGACTTAATTGGGCTATTGATACAACCGGACTTTTCGGCAGGGCTGCGTGGATCGCGCCAATAATAAGTCACCCTGATTCTGCGGGAATATTCTACACTGCCCGAGAACAGGTTTTCAAATCAACCGATAATGGCGATAACTGGTTCGCGTATTCAACTGGTACTGCCGGAATACTTTCAAATCTTGCAATTTCCAGAAGTGATCCGGAATTTATTTATGCGGTATCAAATAACATTGTATTTTTATCATCCAATGGAGGCTTAACGTTTGATTACAGAATAAACGGACTGCCGGTGAGAACCATAACAAGCATAAATTTCCACCCCGATTCTTCTGCGGTTGCATTAGCAACATTCAGCGGTTTTGGAGGAGGGCATGTTTATAAAACCACAAACTTTGGCATGAATTGGTTTGATGTATCAGCGAACCTGCCCGATATTCCCGTAAATGACGGGATGTTCTACTGGCCGGGGTACAGTACTAATACACTGCTTGCTGCTACAGATATTGGTGTGTTCATATCGCATAATTCCGGTGATTCGTGGAGTGAACTTGCCGCGGGATTACCCAATACTGTTTCAATTCATTTAGATTATAACCTTGTACAGAATAAGCTCCGCGTTGCGACCCACGGCAGAGGGATATGGGAATACAGCGGGAATATAATTCCCGTAACACAAATCCAATCCAATATTCCAATAGAATTTGTGCTATCCCAAAATTATCCCAATCCGTTCAACCCATCTACAAAAATTAATTTCAGCATTCCGCCTGTAGAGACGACCCGGGGGGTCGTCTCACTTAGAGTTTATGATGTACTCGGCAACGAGATAACTACTCTCTTCAACCAACAACTCACCCCCGGCACTTATTCAGTCGATTGGAACGCCTCAAATTATCCCAGCGGGTTGTATTTCTATAAATTATCAGCGGGTGAGTATTCAGAAACAAAAAAGATGATTCTGATTAAATAATATTGTTCTAACCTCAAGCGGTAATGTTATTGATCAAAAAACACTGTTGTATAATGTTTCATCCATAATGTCACCCCTTCGGGGTTATATATTTATTCTAATTGCGCGGCTACAATAATGCCATCCCTTCGGGATTACAATCGTGTCATATACATTACAGTGAAGAAGTTTCATTATTGTAATTATGAATTGATTCTATGTTTCTGTAACCGCGAAGCGGTGATATTATTGTAGAAAATTATTATTATTGTACGAAACCCCGAAGGGGTGACATTCTAAAATTTACAATATAAACAATGGCTGGAACATACACGCAAATTTACATTCAATTGGTCTTTGCTGTAAAAGGCAGGCAAAATCTAATTCCTCATAAAAATAAAGCTGAATTAAATAAGTACATTTCGGGTATCATAACGGGAAAAGAATGTAAATCTATCATTGTAAACGGAATGCCGGATCATATACATGCTTTTATTGGACTGAGACCTTCGATATCAATTTCTGATCTTACCAGAGATGTCAAAAATAATTCATCAAATTTCATAAATGATAATCATTGGATAAAGGGTAAGTTCAGTTGGCAATCAGGTTTCGGAGCTTTTTCTTATTCCAGATCGCAAATAGATAGAGTTTACAATTACATTTTAAATCAGGATAAACATCATAAGAAAAAAACATTCAAAGAAGAATACCTGGAACTGCTTAAAAAATTTGAAATAGAATTCAATGAAAAATATTTATTTGATTGGATAGAATGAATAATGTCACCCCTTTTCCAAAGGAACTCCTTCGGAGCGGGGTTATTTAATCGTTTGATAAATACCTGCAAAAATGCCACCTCTTCGGGGTTTATTAGAGCAATTTCTATGCTGCATGCCGGCATCATGATCGTAATTTGAATTATTTCTAAGCTTCTGTAACCGCAAAGCGGCGGCACTATATTATTCAACTACCATATTTTTGCGGAACTTGTATCATAAAATTTCGTTATATTAGTAGAGAGAATATATGCAGGATTTATTTAGAAATATTACAAAAATCACTCTTTCTGTGCTTGTTGCCTGTTCGGTGTTGACGCTGAATCTCGGCAATTTTTTGCAATGCTCTGAGCTTACAATGGAAGATGATTGCTGCCATATAACCCAAAAGGTAAAACAATGCTGCATTAAACATCTCAAAATTACTCTTGATGAAAGAATTTCAGGTCACTGCGGTTGTTCAATGCAGGAAACCCAGCAGGCCGGTGATCTTTACCACGATATTAAGAATTCAAACACAAATGTTTCAAACAGGACAATTCAGTATGGTTCACTTGTTCAATCAGGGTTTCATCCTGAATTGATCAGCAACTTCACACAGGATTATTCACCACCACTCAAATATTCTACAGATACATATCTTTCAAATTCAATTCTGCGGATTTAAACTTAATTTATTTCAACCGGTGCTTTTTTTGAAATAACATTATTGTTTAAACTAAACTAATTTTATAAAATGAAAACCAAATTATTTTTAGCATCATTATTTATTGCATTATTCGCATTGACAGTTTCTAACACATACAGCCAGGAAAAAGAATGCTGTAAAGATAAATCATCAAGCCATTGCGGCGATATGAAGTCTTCAAACGAGAACAAAGAAGGCAAATGCTGCGATAAACACGGTAATGCCGGCGGTGATTCAACCGTATCAACAGGCATGACGTGCCCCGTTTCAGGCGAAGCAATTGGTGAAGGCCAGGGAGTAAAATTCAGCTACTACGGCAAAGATTACACTTTCTGCTGCGATGGATGCGTTGCCAAGTTCAAAAAAGAACCGATGAATTATATTAAAGAAGAAATGAC
>JBHEKV010000020.1:0-37638 GCA_041859235.1 Ignavibacteria bacterium
GCCTGCGGCTGAACAATCGAAACTGATTCATACTTCATCGCTTTTGTGCCTCCCGGTGTTTTAAAATGCATTTGGGGGGTAACATCTGCGATCTTAAATACTTCCTGGTGTTTGCCGCCTTTTATTCCTTCGTATTTGATCTCAAGATGAAGCTTGCCGCGTGTACCGAAGGCAAGGTAATCGGCAATAAGCTTTGATGTTTCCATCAGCACCCCCAAGGTCTTGCCTTCGAACTCCTCATCCTGTCCGTAAGTTTTGCCGTCTTCGGCTTTGAATTTTTCCGTCTTGGCATCAATATCTACCTGCGATTCAGATATTAATCCGCAGTTTAACGCGTTTACACCGTTTGTAATTGAGCCGGGAACTGCAAGGCTGTCATCAAGCTCAATTATCACAAGCTGATTGCCGCCCTTATCTCTTAATGCTCTTGACATAATTTGTTTAGTTTATAGTTTATAAGTTATAGTTTATAGTTTATTGCTCACAAGAAAATTACAGAGTAATTTTCGAAGCCCCGCTTTGCGGGATTGTTCATTGTTCATTGTTCATTGTTAAATACCTGAAGCTCAAATCCTACCACGGGGAACATAAACTCACCTCCTTTATACGCTTTATCTGTACCTGTGATATTAACTTTATGAATGTTCGCAATTGTGAAGCCATTTGAATGATACTCTAACCCTGCCTGTGAATCATCGCTCAGCATTTTGCACAGTGCAAAGAGCTTATCATCAATTGTCTTTTTGTAATTTTCAGGTGATTTTTTGTACAGCCTGAAATGAAATTCAATTTTTACATTCACTATAGTTTCACCTGATTCATTCTCCGGAAATGAAACTTCGCTAAGTTTAATTAAAAATGAGTTATCTTTAAGGTTAGCCGGCAGGAAATCCATATCGAAATTAACTGTATTTGCCGTGAGCCTTTCCTGAGCCGCTAGATTATTATTCAGCAGTGTAATTTTTTCAGTTACCCAGTCACTAATTACTTTGTATAGCATCATTGTTATTTTAAGATCTTAATTGTTGTGGTTTTGCTGAAATCATTCAATGCAAGCGAGCCGTCTGAATCCTTATCTATCCATATTCTTATCTTGCCAAGCAAATTTTCGTATTCTTTCCTGAAGTATTTCATCTTCAGGTGATACTGGTCGTTTTCTGCCGTGAATCTATCGAGCAGGATAAGCTCAAGCCATTTATATGATACAAGTTTTTCAACTGATGTATCGCACAAAAATGCTTCGTAGTCAATTGCACCTCCTGTAATGGAAACATTCAGCCTGTAGTATAGAAATGAACGGGGGATTATGAATGTAATAATACCGGCTGATTCGGCTTTGCGTGAATCAATGGTTTCCCAGTTTGATCTATCGTTGCTACCTTCCAGGTTGAAAGTTTTTAGTCCTCCTGCAGTGAATACCTTTATGTTAAGTACATAACGCAGCCGGGCTGCAAGGTCTTCTCCGGTAGATTCTGTAATATGATCTGCGGTTTCAGTTGTGCCTGCATATCTGATGTAGAGCCTTGGCATTATTTCAGCGGGATTGAATCCCCTTGCTGAAAGCTCCAGCGTCACTTCTTCGATTGCCTTTTGCTTCTGAGGCGTAAAATCAGTTTCTTCAATCCAAAGGAACCTTGAGAGCTCCGGTATGCAGCTTTTGATGTCGTTTTCTGTTAAGTATTCTTCTAGTGGCATTGTAAGTGTGTTTTATTTTGATGCAAAAAATTTCTTTCTGAAATCATTTCTTTGTTTTTCATTTAGCAGAATAACTCCCGCGGTTACAAGCTCGTATAATTGCCTGTCACTGAGTGTTTCGAATTTCCCTGAGGCGGTTCGCTCGCCGTTTACCAGCACAAATCCTTCTTCTTTGATAATGCGTATCTTTTCGTTGTGCCTGTTGAACCCTTCTCCAAACAGATGCGCAACAACCATAATACTATCGCCATCAATTTGTGAGCTGTAACCCATTGGTGAGTTCAGCACTGCGGGATTTATTTCGTAGAAATCTTTTCCTTTGTTGTTATCAGTCATAAGTAGTATTAAGTTAATTTGTTCTTTTTAATCCCTTACCTGCTCATTGTTATATGAGCAGGGCAGGGAAGTACTCGTAAGAGAATTAGTAAGAGTAATTTTTCATATACAATTGACTCCCGGTAAACTCTCCCCTCTCCCTTTGGGAGAGGGGCAGGGGGGTGAGGGTGACAGTTCGCTTATGTTGTCTTCAGCTCAGCTACCTTTATGAGTTTATCCGGTGCGACCTTTGACCAGTTGCTGCCTGTTGCAAGCTGCGCAAGGGTCGGATTTTCAGGGGCTGCATCATCGTAAGCAACTCCCGGCGTGTGGACCATACACGAAACCCTGGTAATTATCTCATCTGTTCCGCCTGCCTGTTTTGCATCACGGGCAAGCTCAAGATATATACCTCCTGTCTTAACAACATTCCTATTTGTCATTGCGCTGCCCGGCCTGTTGCGCAGCTTGTAGACCATTGAGCCTCTTCCCCCAAGGAATGTTGAGTACACTCCCGCAGTTGCCGAAAGATCGTCATCAGCAAAGGGCATCAGTCCCAGTATCTGCCCGGGGTTGCCGGTAACAAATGTGTTATTGCCAACGGGTCCGGCGGGGAAAGTAATGAGGTTATTTGTAACGGCATCGCCGTGCACTTTTGAGTGCATTAAAATTACGCTAAGCATTCTGTGCCAGTCACCCAGCTTATATTTTGCGGCAAGTACCCCCGCGTTTGATATGTTAGCCCCTGAATATGTGTTGCCGGTTGAGTGGCTTGATGCAAGGGCTGTTGCGAAGTTTCCTTTTAAGATATTGATCGCTCTTTTCTGGAGTGCATATGCCCAGTATTCGCCAATATGAACTGCTATCTCTTCGATCATATCGTTGCCTCTGCCGGCAACGGTGTTGACAAGCTCCTGTGCGCCCCAGCCTTTTTCCAGCTCCATCCATGCGAAGCGGTCCTTGTAAGCTGAAAGCTTGTTTATCGGGGTTGTTGATGATGTAGTTATCTGGTCAGGGTCAGATGTATCGACGTTCCATTGCGGCAGGTTGCCGAATGTACCCGTCTGGTTCGGGTCAACAACTTCATCGGGCGCTTCGGTCATAAAACCGGATCCGAAAAAGCTTAGTGCCTTGGTAAATGTTCCTCTCAGTGTGGCTTTAAAAGTCTCACTCTGGAATTTACCTGCGAGATCATCAAGTGTTAATGATGCCATAGATCTTTTCTTTCTGTGTTTAGTTTGTAAAAGTGTTAGTTAAATGAATCGGTTACAAGTTAACAGGTTAACAAGTTAACAGGTTAACAAGTTAACAAGTTAACAAGTTAACAATTTAAAAAGTAAAAATGGATTAATTGCAGTAATTGAACAATTGTTCATTGTTAATTGTTCATTGTTAATTGAGTCAATTGTTAAAGCCGAATTTTTCGCGGTAGAGTTTTTTCCAGAGCTCGGGGCGTTTTTTGCGGAGATCCTCCTTTTCGTTGTAGCTTAGCTCATCCCATTTGGCGGCAAGTTCCGCTCCGCCTGTGCCGGGTCTTGCGGCGTCACTTCCCGCGGGCGGCTTTGCCGCGTTCAGGCTGACGTAATCGCGCAGGCCTTCTATTGTGGGAATAAGCTCAGCGATCTTTTTATGTTCTTCAGGTAATTGTTCATAATATTGCTGTTTTACGCTCTGCTCCAGGGCTGTGAATTTCTTTGTTACGCTTTCTTTTTCATCCGTCAGTGATTTCACTGAACCCTCAAGTTCTTTGATCCTGTTTTCAGTCTTTACACTGGCATTTTTTAGATTAATGAATTCATTTGAATTCATAACAAGCTTTTCATGCTCCGCTTTTGTGAGGGTAACTTTCTCTTCAGCAGGTGAGCCGCCTCCGCCTGATGAACCATCATCAATGTTGAATTGTAATCTCATTTTATTCTTTATTCCCTTTCTTTACAGGTTTATTTAAAGGTTTAGTTTTCATTTTTAGGAAGCATGCTTCATCTCCCCCTTACAAAGGGGGAGTCCTGCTTTAGCAGGGAGGGGGTCTAAGACACCCAAGCTATGAGTGTGAAGCAAACGGCTTCTATTTGAAACATTTTTAGCTTTTGTAATTCCTAAATCGTAATTCTTAATTCGTAATTATTAATTGTTAAGTGTTCCGCTTTTTCCTTTCGCTTATTATCTCTTTCGCTTCTTCTTCGCGCACTTCAAGCTCTTCGGCAGTAATATCAATTCTATCTTTGTACCCGTACTCAAGAGCCATATCGTAGCGTTTCTTCTTATCGTCAATTGTTTCAAATATCTTCGCATCTGTGAACCTAACATCAAAACTTCTATCCGCAGGCAAAGCCTGCTTTGGATTATAGTAATTCCATACAACTCTAAGTACTTCCAAAAGGTGCAGTATAAAGTGGTACAGCACAGTTTTATATTCCTCCCGCCGTTCAAGCAGTTCAAGCTCATCAATCATTTTTGCTGCGCCTGATTCAGCCTTAAGTTCTGTGCTCGAGGAGCCTCCGCTTATGGCTTCACTGTTTAAAACAAGCCTGTTATGCCAGTCAATGTTTTCTCTAACGGAACCATAATCAATATTGGCAATCACGCTTTCAATTCTCGGTTCTTTATCGTCATCTTTTACATTATTTATTTGCTTAAAATCTCCGGCCTTAAATGATTCGCCTTCGCTAAAATTTGTATTTATCCCCAGGTATATCTGGTGCAGGGTTTTTAGTTCTGTTTCGTTCAGGTCAGTCAGCCTGATATCAAGATTTTTCTGATGCAGGAAAATATTCCAGTTAGGCTCACCAAAGTAATCTTCGCCTTCTTCAATTCTAAGTGCTGCAAATGGAAGGGCAAATTTTGGGTCACCGCTGAGTCCGTAGGGATTTATCTTTTCCGGATTATTTTCAGGCGGAATTATATCATCTCCTTTTACCAGGTAATGTTCAGTTTTGCTCCAGTAAGACCAGTATATTTCACCGTTTTCATCGGCCTTACGCACCGCTATTTTGGATTTTTCAAGGTAATCACTGCCGGACTCAACAGTGTAGTTGTTGGGAGTTATGATATCAATTCTTATTTTTTTCAAATCGCTATCCCACACAACATTTGCTTCGGCTATGTTGAAGTAAACCGCTTTCTGGAATGCTTCTTTTACCTTTTGAACAAATCGGCTTTCATTCAGTATGCGGCTAAGGAGTTTTTGTTCTTCTTCTGAGGCATCATTAAGTTTTATAGAAGGATCTTTGGTGAATATACCGCTGGTTATTCTGCCGATTATTTTCCTGATGACGTTTACATGCCGGAACCTGAGATCCTGCAAGGTTTCTTCGGAAAATGGATTGTTCAAAGTAGCTTCGCGCAGGTATCCGCAAATTGATTCGTAATCATTATTGTAAAACGCCGCAAATTCATTGTGAAGCGATAGCCTGTAAATCTCGCTTTTTTTAAGCGCGGCGCTGAAAGCTTTGTTTAGTTCACTGAATATATTTCCTGTTAAGAGCATATTAGGTATGGTTTTAAGTTTTAGATTGTTCTGAAAGATGCTGCGTTAGGTTTGCCGCGTATTGAATATTCATATTCATTGTAGTAGTCAACAGCACGGCATAAATGCGTGCGTATCGGATCCCGTTCATCAAGCTCTCTTCCGTTATCCTTCCATGCGCAGTATTCCCAGTCCTTAATCAGCTCTCCGCAGTTTTCGGGGTCAACGTACTGTTTTATTTCACCCTTGGAATTACACAACTGCGCATTTGTTGCGCCTATCGAGTCACGTATGGATAAACAGGGTCTGATCCTCTTTTCAATATTGGTTTTATTTCTGAAGTAGTTTTCAATTATTTCCCAGTCGTTGTAACTGGAATTTGACGTATGTTTTTTACCGGCATAATCTCCATAGAATATTATCTTCTTCGGGTATCCGGCGCTAAGCGCCATAAAATAATCTTCATCAAGTATTTTACACATTGTAATTGTATTTGTGAACTGAAAAGATAATGCCTTATGCCAGTATGTTATTTCCTTTGTGCCTTCTGTGTGCTTTTGACCCACTACCCAGCTCATTGGTTTATCCTGCGCGTTGAAATCGCATGCGACAATGAATGGCAAGTGGGGGAGTATTTCTGTCCTTTTATCGTTCTTTTCGGTGTAGCTGTAATACGGTCTTTGCGTAGCTGATTCAAACGATGCTTTATACTCTCTTTCATAATCAGGTTTGGCGAGATTTGACTTAGCTTCCTCAATCTGTTCTTTGCTCAATATTTCTTCGCTTGTCCAGTGATATGACTGCCACCCTTTTTTGCCGTGCTTGCCTTTTAAGAACTCATCAAAAAAGTGATTTTTGCCGAATGGCCTGCCTTCTTTGATGCACCATCCCCGGGTATCATTTATCATCGGTTCAATTGATTCGTTATAGACCGCCGCATCACAATCCTGGTACTCTGAAATCACTATACCGTGCATCAGCTGCCCCTGTACCCGTTTGAATTCTTTTAAACCTATAACACGCAGTGTTCCGCCGCCGCTGATCTCTATTTTTAGACTGGTTTCAATTATTCTTTTTACGTTTTTCGGAGGTGTAAGACTCTTAAGGTCTTCCCAGAAAATTTCTTTTGCCTGTTGTCTGGTCGGGGCTCCGGCGAAGAAGATCTTTCTGTGATTCTTCTTTTTTAATATCTCGTTGATAAGGAGCCTTTTTGCAAACCTCTCGGTTTTAAAAGAACGTCGTCCGGCGGCTATAAGGTAATTTCTGTATTTATTTTGTCTAAAGTCCTCATTTAATTTCTTTTGAACGGGATGTTTTAAAGCCTTCTGGTTTATATCAAACCATCTGGTTGTAAGATCTTTTTTGTTTGGCATTTTAAAACGGTAAGATTGATAAAGATGAATTTAAATGTTTTCTTCTGCCTGTTTCTGAACCGCATCCTTCATATCCAGGTATTCTTCAACGGTCATGCCGCTGCTGTTATCGGGATTCTTGCTCCACCTGCTGCCCCGCAGATTGTACAAATATATCAATGAGGCTGAGGCGTCCGGCGGAACGAATTTTTTAACGAATTTGATCTCCTTCAGTTTTGTTGGGGGATCATTACTTTTGTCTTCAGCATTAGCCGGAATGTATGTCCTGTATTCTTCTGTGATCTCGTAACCAAGTGCGCGTTTTAGAAGGGCTTTTTCGACCTCGATGATAGCTTTTAATTCCGCTGTTTCCACAGCCCGCCGGAAGTTTAAAGATCTTTTTGAATGCTGTTCAAGAGAGCCTTCATCAACATTCAGGATCTTTTCCATTTGTTCATAGCTTAAGCCGAACTTTGCCATTTCTGCCGCGCTTTGCGCGATACTTATGCTCGTTGTGGATTTGTTCTCTTTTTTTGCCAAGGTAACAGGGTTTTGATTTTTAGAAATTTTTTATGGGTTTTTATTGTTATATTTGAATAACTATTCAAACAACGTTACAAAGATATATGCAAAAAGCATATATGTCAAGTGCAATATATGATATTAGCAAATAAATTTTCATAAATATATGTTTAATTAATAATTAATTATGAAGAAAAAACACACAAAAGACAGGTCATTGACCCGTAAGATCAATTCAAGATTATTCCCTATGCTTGCGGCAAAGGGTATTAACTCAATTTACGCGCTTTCGCGCAGTATTAATGAGAATGCCGGATCGATAAGCAAAATTAAAAGGGGTATAAGCGACTGGTCAATAGACCAGCTTGAAAAAATTCGCGTAATTCACGGTATTTCTGTTGATTCAATGTTCGGCGTTGTGCATAAAAACAAGTCTGAATCTGAAGGAAGACCGGGGAAATTCCATAAAGTGCCGGTTTTGGGCTATGCTGAGTGCGGCTCGCCTGCGGCCACATGGCTTGATAGCGCGGTTAAGGTTATGGATATGGCCGATACAGGCAATCTGTTAAACCCGTTTGTACTTATTGCCAAGGGTGATTCAATGAGGCCATATATCAATCCGGGTGATAAACTTGTATGCAGTGAGCATACAGAAAAGATCAGGGATAACACAGCGGTTGTTGCGGTATTCAAATCAATGCCTGATACTTTTGAAGCCAATGCCAAGCTTATAAGCTGGGATAGGAGAAAGAAAATAATAACGCTTTATAGTATAAATACAAAATTCCCCCCAACGAACCATTTTGAAAATGAGTTTGTTAAAATTTACAAGGTTAACCGGATAATAAGAGACGTTAAATAATATTATATCATAATTAAGAAGATCATAAAGTTAGCGGCCCTGATTATGTGCATGAGCTGTGCCACTGCTTTTGCTCAAAGTATCTGCGGCATAGATATTTCTGATCCGTATGATACAAGCGGTTATGTATTTAATAATTCGCTTGATGCGGCTAATACAGATGTATACCTTAAGAATGATCCAGGTTTGTTTGACCGCGTTCTGCTGAACAGAACGCTTGGTTTCGTATGTACGATCAACTATCCCAATGCGAACCGTTTTACGGAAATTTATGATGAATTGGTAAAGAACTTCGGATATGAAAATGATATCAGAGACGAAATTCCCCCGGGTGCAATTGAAGATGATATTGTTGAACTTAGTATTTTGATATCAGATGGCAAGGCACAAATCATCAGATTTTGGTATGAGAAAAGATTCAACATAAAACTGGATTACTCTCAAAAAAACCTCCAGCTATACATATCATATTTTTAAAGTATTGTAAATTATCAAATTAAGCTAGTCCAACGGTTAACTAAAAATATGATTTTTGATGTAATAATGGCTTTATTTTTATGTTTTAACCTTATATAATTGATAAAAATAATTACAGAAATCGGCCAAATTGCGGCTGAAAAAAAACAGTAATTAAAAAATATGAAACCCCAGTTTGAACATCCCGTTTGTGATGAATGCCGATCAAGGCTAGGTAATGTTTTCTGCGCTCTTACTACTGCACAGGTATCTGAAATGGATTCAGAAAAGAATTGCAGTATATACAAAAAAGGACAGATAATTTTTAACGAAGGTAACAAACCTGCAGGGGTTTACTGTGTTAACAAAGGAAAAATAAAAATTTACCAAACGGGTGAAGAAGGCAAAGAACAGATACTAAGACTTGCCAAAGAAGGAGATGTTCTGGGCTACCGTTCACTTATCAGCGGAGAAGCGTATTCAGGTACAGCCGCCGTTATGGAAGATGCTACAGTCTGTTTTATTCCCAAGAGAACATTTTTTGATTTTCTGCATACCAACGCTGATCTTTCCACTCAGATGATGCAGCTTCTATCCCATGACCTAAAGGAAGCAGAAGCAAGGCTCACTGGCCTGGCGCAGAAACCTGTGAGAGAAAGAATGGCCGAAGCTCTTTTAATGCTCCTGGAGTTTTACGGAACAGATAAAGAAGGAGCTATCAATGCCGTCATTTCAAGGGAGGATATTGCGAATATTGTTGGTACGGCTACCGAAACGACTATCAGGATCCTGTCCGATTTTAAGGGTGAAAAACTCATTGATCTTATTGGCAAAAGGATAAAGGTCAATAATCACCAGGGACTGATAAAGACAGCTCATATTTACGATTAAACAAGTATCCTGATTAAAGAAGCCTGATTTTTAACCTCAAAACGACCCTTTTCGTCATATTTTTCAGCTACATAAATCATATTTTTATATGACTCAAATCATTGTAAAATGCATTGAAAACCAGCTAATTTTGTTATGAAATTGAATTTTATAACAAAATGGCTACTAATACGGGTTTAGAAGAAATAATCAAAAATTACGGAGAACTGACCCAATTCATTTTTCATAAAAATGATGTTCTCTTTAAGGAAAACGACCAGCCCGCAGGTTTATACTGCATTGAATCAGGCAGTGTAAAAATTTTCAAAGAAGAACCTGCCGAACAGGAAAGAATTCTTCATCTTGCTACCGCAGGTGAAATTCTGGGGCTGCATTCAATAGTTAATAATCACCCATATACAAACTCGGCAACGGCTATAACAGAAACAAGGGCAAGTTTTATTTCAGCAAGTGATTTCATGAAACTCATTAACTCAAATAATACTTATAAGCTTCTTGTAATGAAAAGCCTTTGCTCGAGAATTGATTCCATGGAAGACCACATCGTAAGGATAAGCGAAAAAATGTCTGATGAAAGATTTGCCGATACTTTACTGGTACTGGTTGAAAAATACGGTATCAGCAAATCAAAAGAGATAAATATACATCTTTCCATTGATGAACTGGCAAGCTATACCTGTACATCGAAAAGTTATATGAAAAAGATAATTACAGAGTTCACTCACCGCGGACTCATTACTTTTTCTTCGGGTAACATAAAGGTGCTAAACCTGCCGTTACTGCGCAATACAGCAATGCTGAATACCAAAGCAACCATAAATTGATCCGTTCCGGTATTCATATGCTGTGAAGAGTTCTCATATTTGCAATTTCGTTTGAATAGGGCCGCGTATTTTATTTAATGCGCGGCTCTTTTCGTTTGTTTAAATAACCCTGCATTATGAACCATAATATTAATTTGTTTGTTTATTATTTATATGGATATATTTTCACAGATGCTTTTTAAATATTATGTATTATTTTTGAAATGTACAATTTACTCCGGATAAGAAAATGAATAAAAGTGAAGAAAAGACCCCGGGAAAATTTTCCGCAGAGGAAGCCGTCTGGGCGGGTGAGCAGATCGGTATGGACTGGGGAAAGTATGATTTAGAGCAGTTTCGCATGGGGCTCGAAGTCGAAATGGAGCACGGGCTTAGGGATCCAGTTACAAATGTTACCGGGGATGACCTTGTAATGACTGCCAGGATAGCCCTGGCACATTTGAAGGTGATACCGGACTACTATACCAGGCTTAAAAAAATGGAAGCGGAAGCTGAAAAAGAAGCCGCGGAGAAGAATAAACCTGAATTATGACAATATTCAATTAATCAAAATAAAATGAAGAAATTACTTGTACCAACTGACTTTTCAGAGCCTTCATACTACGGCCTTGATGCGGCCGCTGAAGTAGCCCGCAAGACCGGGGCTTCTATACACATTTTCAATGCGTGTGAAGTTTCTGACTATTATTATGCCGCGGACCCGCTGGTAATATCTCCGCCTGCATCCATAATGATAGAAGGTATAAATGACCGGCTGCTGAAAACTTCACATTCGAAATTGAATCTGCTGAAGAAAAGGTCCTCTCTTAAGGGACTGAAGGTTTCAGTTTCAGCCGAAGTTACTGCGAATGTTCATAACGCCATTTCAGCCTGTGCAGAGTCTGGTAAAGCTGATATGATCATTATGGGCTCGCACGGAGCAGGCAATCTCAGGGAAATTATTCTGGGAAGCACAGCCGAGCGCGTTGTCAGGTTTGCTGTTAAACCTGTAATTGTTGTCCCTGTCAAACCTGCAAAAGGTCTTTTTAAGAGGATTATTTTCGCTTCAGATTTTACAGAGGAAGCTTACAGGATCTTTCCTTTTGTAAAGGAGTTTGGAAGAATTAACTCTTCTGAGATACACCTGCTCAAGATCAATACTATGGACCAGTTTTCCCGGACTATAGATGACAGAAGAAAGATCGGTGATTTCAACAGAAAGTTTGGAGGCAAGTATGTAGTATCACTTTACAGTGATTACATGAAAGAGGAAGGCATATTGAATTATACAAAGGAAGTTAAAGGCGATCTTATTGCTATCGGAACGCATGGCAAACGGGGGCTGAGAAGGTTTTTTTCTGAGGATGTATCAGAAGGAATAGTGAGACTTTCACATATTCCAATACTTATAGTTAATCTGAAAAAACAAAAAAAATAGGCTGGAATCCGAACCCGGATTTTGGCAAATGTGTATACTATGCCGCAAAAACCTGTAATTATCATTTAATTACAGGTTTTTTATATGATATATATCATATTGAGAATTGAGGCATATCATAGGAAACAGTGGCGTTTAAATGCTATTTTTGAATAGATTCAGTACGGGATACTTTAAATAGTCTGCAAGCTGATCCTTTGCGCCGCAAAGTCTGCACAATGAAAGCAGCTATTACAGACTGTTTCAATCCCCGAAAACATAAATTATATTTCAGCGGTATTTACGAAAGGTTTCAAATGTCCGTACATATTACAGATGATTGTATAAACTGCAGCGCCTGCGAAACAGAGTGCCCTGTTCATGCAATTATGCCTAAGCTGAACACACAAACTATATTAAATTCCAAACGACCCAAATACCTTAATAATCTTTTTATGGCAAAGTTTTACCAGTCTTTTGATCATTATTACATCATTCCTTCAAGGTGCAATGAATGTCATAATGTGTATTCATCACCAAGATGTAACGCTGTATGTCCTGTTTCCTGCTGTATAACTGATGAAATAAAAGATATAGAGGGTAACACCAGGGTTAAAATAAAGATCAATCCGGTTTCTTTAACCAAAATCAGCTTGAACTGACATGAAAAACAAAGAAATATTCAGCCTGAACGGAAAAAAGCCAGAGAGCCCGACACTCTTCTTTGAAGAAGAATATAACAGAATGGCAGAAATGTCAGGGGCTCTTGATGAGCTTTACTGGGATATTGAAAAAGAGGGAATAAACACTCATGTTGTACGTTCAATTAACGAAACAGTCAACAGGTTCTATGATGAACTGAGCAGGCTTTTTAAGATGGAAGAAGATATCCTGTTTAAGGAGCTCAGGGAGATACTCCCTGAAAGAGCGCTGGCAGATGCTTTGATGAATGAAAATTCCAATATTTTGCTTCTGTTTGAAGCTTTGAAGAACATTTTTTCTGAAAATGATGAGATCAGGAAAGAAAAGGATCTTCTGCAGGCCGAAATGATAGCGCTTGCTGACCTGCTGCAGCGTGACGCTGCCAAGAAAAAGAACGTGCTGATAAAAGAGATCAACACCGTTCTGCCCAGGCAAAAACTGGATGAAATGAGAGAAAAAATAAAAGAAGGATTTTTTGTACACGCTTAAATTAAATAAATTGCCGGAACATAAACATTTTAAGCAAAGTATGATAATAGAGTGAAGTAGTATAAGAATACAAATATCATGAAACAGGTTGTTAAATACAGCAGCCAACGATTTTCAAAAGCATCCAATGCTAATGCAGAGGATGCTTTATTTTTTTTTGCACTTTTGAAATCATAAATTGAAAAGGAGGGCGTTATTATGAGCGCTATAATTGCATTGAACAGTCTTCCTTCAAGTTTTACAGATGAACTTAAGATACCTTATCGTAAATACCTGAGGAAAGGATTGATATATTCTATCATCATACACATATGTGTTGTGGCTGCATACGGAGGTGTGCACTATTACACTAAATATAAGCAGGAACAGGAGCTTAAAAACATCCAGCAGAGGATAATCAATGTTTCATTGACTGACCTTGAACCGCCGCCATCGGCTTTGGATGAAGAAGAACCCCCGCCGAAGGTAGAGGAACTGACTACCCCGACAAAGGACCTGGAAGCACTGACCCCCGAGCCTGTTGCCAGGGAAAAAGCTGATGTACAGACGATCAAAACTCAGCAGCAGCTGGAAGAGATCAAAACACCGGTTTCAAATGTTGGAGATACCGGAAAATTCTCATTTTCAGGTCCCATCAAAATTGAAGAAAAGAAGATAGAGGAGAAGATCACTAAGAAAGAAGTAGTTGAAGAGAAAGAAAAAACCGTCTACCAGTCTTTTGAAGTTGAGAAAGCGCCTGAATGCGTAAATCTGCAGCAGGTAAGAAGCTCAATGGTTTATCCTCCAATGGCAATTGAAGCCCAGATAGAAGGTAAAGTAACTGTTAAAGTGCTTGTAGATGGAAGCGGAAGTGTTATAAAGGTTGGCAGCGTAAATGGGCCTGATGTCTTCCGTGATGAGGTTTCTTCAAAATCCATGCAGCTGCAGTTTACGCCGGGGCTGCAGAACGGCAAACCTGTTAAAGTATGGGTAACTGTACCATTTGTGTTCAAACTGAAATAGTATCTATACAAGCAAAAGCCGGTATCACAGTTCTTGATTTTATTAATAAAGATGATCTTTTAGGTCATCTTTATTTTTTATACACCAAGCGGGATCTCCCACGACTTACTGTGCGTAAGCACCTGCCTGCCGTAACGGCAGTTCGGGCAGGCGGGAAGTTCCCGCCATGCTGAATGTACTCTTTATAAAAACACAAAGCGGGATCCCCTACGACTTACTATGCGTAAGCAGAGGAAGTTCCCGCCTTGCTGAATGTACTCTTTATAAAAACACAAAGCGGGATCCCTCCCGCCTTGCTGAATGGCTCAATGCCACCTTCATCCATCCTTACCGAGGAGCAGCCCTCAATAAGTACCGTTACAAAGATAGCATTTGCACAATTGCTGTAAAATGATTACTATCAATGAATTATATGATTTTTATCGTTTTATCATAATATTTCCTTCACTTGTGAAGATTTAAATCTAATGCTATATTCGTGGAATCAAATAAATCTGAATGCAGCAGGTACTTCAAAACAGTACATATTCGTCCCAAAAAGGCACTTCCAAAGTTAGCGCATATAAGTTCTTTTATGCCTTGCTGCTTCTGCTGTTTGCTTTTTTTGCATACCTGCTGCTGAAGATCTCATTACAGTACATTCCGTATGATACTGATGTTGCCTTTTTGAGAATTAAGCAGGATGTTATAGATATCCCTTTTTATAAACTGGCTTTCTTCACACATGTATATACGGCGGTCTTTGTTTTACCCGCCGGCTTCACACAGTTTTCCTCATATGTCCGCAGGAAATTTCCTGCCTTGCACAGATATTCAGGATGGTTGTACGCAGCGGTTGTAATACTGCTTGCGGGACCTTCGGGGCTGTACATGGGTATTTATGCGAACGGTGGACTTGTATCTCAGATCTCGTTTGTTTTACTGGCTGGATTGTGGATATCTTTCACATTAATCGCAGTGATAAAAGCAGTGCAGGGTGATTATAAAGCACATCGCGGGTTTCTTATAAGGTCATTTGCACTAACCACATCGGCAATTACGTTAAGAGCATGGAAATACCTGCTAGTACTTTTGTTTGAACCCAGACCGATGGATGTGTACCAAATAGTAGCATGGCTGGGGTGGATCCCCAACTTAATCATAGCAGAATTGATAATACGGAAAATTATAAACTTAAGAAGATAACATAAATGAAAACTAAATTATTACTTCTATTTGTTATGATTGTCTTTCTTGTTTCATGCGGAAAGAAACAAGATCAGGGGAGCAATACTACAGGGAACAATACAAATTCCGGCAGCACAAATAATGAAACAAAATCAGATGTAAAAAAAACAGAAACTAAAGGTAAAACTTCACCTGCAATTGGGAGCTATTCCGGAGCTTTTACTGCTTCGGTATACGATGATAAGAAAGATTTTGTTTACGAGAACCGGATAACGATCTTTATTGATTCGCTGGCCGGGGATATGATGTACGGACGCAGTGTTGTAGCAGGCAATAACCGTCCTTTTAGCGGCAAGTTCACAAAAGAGGGAAGTAATTACAAAGCAGAGGTTAATGAACCAGGTGATGATAAATACGACGGCAAATTCAATTTTACGATTAAGATTGATGAAGCCAATACTAACGAGATTTATCTGGAAGGCAAATGGATAGCTAACGATAAAAAGCTTGATGTTACGGAAAGAACTTACAATCTTTTTAAAAAGGACTTTGCGTATGACCCGCATAACGAACTTCCCGTGAATATTCAGTGGGCTGAATTGTACGGCTCCAATCCAAAGTTCCCTGATAAGATCGAGCAATTAACTTCCGAAGTAACAAAGTACAATGGTTCAACAACAGAACTGAAGAAAGATGACCTTCAGAATCTGTACAAAGGTGATCTTGAGATCATCAGGAATGCAATTTACGCGCGTCACGGTTACTCATTTAAGAACCGCAGAGTGCGCTTCATTTTTGACCAGTTTGTCCCGTGGTATATGCCTGTATCAACAGATGTAAGAAATGAACTTACTGAACTTGAAAAAAAGAATATAGACCTGATAAAACGGTTTGAAGAGCACGCTGAGAAGTATTATGATGAATATGGAAGATGAAAACAATGAGCAATTAACAATGAACAATTTACAATTAATAATAAGCAATGAACGAAAGCACTATAATGATAAAAAAACTGATTTTAATTCCGTTTCTGGCACTGGCTTTAACAGGTGCAATTTGTACAAAAGGTGATAATTCAACTTCAGATAGTGACCTTAAAAAGAAGGAACTTGATCTTAAGGAAAAAGAGCTTGAGCTCAGAGAAAAAGAACTGAACATGCAGAAGCGTTCAGAGGGCTCTTCAAATGCCAATGAGAACTCACAGGGCAATTCATCGGCAGTTAACTCCAGCATCTATCCTCATGCCTCTGAAAGGCTGCTTACAAGTGATGACGTGAACAATCTGACCGGCTGGGAGCTTAAGATCATGAGGAATGAAATATTTGCCCGTCATGGCTATATTTTCAAAAAGGAAGAAATGAGAAACTATTTTATGTATGAAAAGTGGTATGTCCCAAGGTATGATAACGTGGATAATTTGTTAAGCGATGTAGAAAAGAAAAATATCGAGCTGATCAAGCGTTACGAAAGCCGTTTAGGAAACAACGATTACAGCAGGTAGGTGATTGAAGTATAAGCTGCACTGAGGGGGGAATGACTGTGCTGCAATTGAGAGTGTCTTAGTGGCAAATAACTTCTTCCGTCGCGGGTTTATGCTCTAACTTTGGACTGATGTAAGGGATACCAAGATTCAACCCGCGCAATATGAATATTGCGGCAAGTAAAAGCGAAAATGCAGGAAGGAGCCGGGTTAGTTTCTGTCTTATATTCAGATTTATCACACTGCCTATCAGCGATGCGCCGAGCATTACAGGCAGTGTGCCAAGCCCAAACATCGTCATGAAAAGCATTCCGTTCAGGGTATCGCCAACAGCAATTGCTCCTGTAATGCCAATATAAACAAATCCGCATGGAAGTAAGCCGTTCAATATACCGATTGCAAGCATTGAGGAATTTGAATGATTCTTAAACATCTTCCCAAAATACATTTTCAGCATTCCAACCAGTTTATACAATCCAAGTTTGTTTGAAATTTTTATGCGGTAAGATATTGGTGTGATAACAGTAAGTATGATCAAAACTCCAAGAGAAATTGAAATTATTCTTTGCAGTCCAAACATCTCAAGTCTGGAGCCAAGCATACCGAACAGCAAGCCAAGCAATGAGTATGTTATAACTCTGCCGAAATTGTAAAGCAGCCTTGAAACCACCAGGTTATTGGTTTTGGGCAGGGCAATGGCTATCGGTCCGCACATCCCTATGCAGTGAAAGCTGCCGAGTAATCCTACCAAAAATCCTGTTAATAATTCCATTTATTTTTTTGCTAATTGCAAATTCTTAATTGTACATTGATTATTGTATCATAACTTTATCTTCACTGAAATAATCTTTGCCGTTCATTGCCCAGTTTATCTGCACTTTCCATAAACCCTTTGAAAACACTTCTTTTCCGATCAGCTGTTTCAGATCACTGCCCGGTTCTACCTTAACTTTGAAATCGCTTTTTGCGTCAGACGGTTTATAAAATGATATCTCTCCGGTAATATTTTCTTTTACTGAAGGATAAGTGATCAAAATTACGCTTCCGTTATACTCAATTTTAATATTCTCTTTAAGTGAGTTTGTATTATTGATCTTATCTATCTGTTCCTGGTATTTCAGTTCTTTTTCATAGTAGTTTGTTGTAACCAGATCAATGTTCTTTGTCATTGATCGGTATACCAATACGCCAATTCCAAGAACAAATACAACAAATACCAGAATTATTCCTTTTCCCCAGCTCATAATGTTTCCTCCCTTTCTAGTCTTTACTTCTGCGGAGCAGGTCCGAGAAAATTTATCTTTTTAATTTCAAATCGTTCACCGTTCTTATATAACCCTATTTCCAGAGGCACATTCATCGTTTTCAATTCATCTTTGTTCAGCAAAACCAGGAATTTTGTCTCACTTACATCATTTGAAGCAACTTTGATATCATTTCCTATTACTTTCAGTTCACCGTTCAGGTTTTCAAGTTTTAAAGTTACAGGAACTTCATCAAATGTTTTGTTTGTAAGCTTCATTGTGTAAAGATTGCTTATCTTGTTATCGGGCTGTTCCTGGAATATCATTCCGGGAGCTCTTAATATGGTTACGTCAATCGGTTTACGAGTGCTTATCAGATATGTTAACACACTAATCAGTATTACAAGTACAAGCGTATATGCGATCTCTCTGGCAGTAAATTTGAACCTGGTCTTATTCCTGATGTTATTTTCTGATGCAAACCTGATAAGTCCGCGCGGCTTACTTATCTTATCCATTATGTTATCACACGCATCAATACAGGCTGTACAGTTGACGCACTCAAGCTGAGTACCGTTGCGAATATCAATTCCAGTCGGGCATACCGCTACACATGCATTGCATTCAATGCAATCACCTTTGGTACGCTCTTCTTTTTTGCGGAGCTTACCTCTTGGTTCACCGCGTATATAGTCATAAGCAATAACAGTTGTGTTTTTATCGAGCAGAACCCCCTGCAGCCTGCCGTATGGACAAACATATATGCACGCATATTCTCTGAAATACGCAAAAACAAAATAGAACATACCTGAAAAAATGAGCATTGCCCCAAATCCCCATACGTGTTTTGAAACGGGGTCAGAAATAATGTGAACCAGCTCATCAATTCCTATTATCCACGCAAGAAAAGTATTTGCAATCAGAACAGAAAGAGTAAAGAAGATGGTCCATTTCGAAAGCTTTTTAAAGATCTTTCCTCCTGTCCAAGGAGCATCATTCATTTTCTTCTGCGAAAGATAGTCACCTTCAAAGAAAAACTCAATCTTACGGAAAACCATTTCAAGAAATACCGTCTGCGGGCATGCCCATCCGCAGAAGACCCTTCCAAAAACGGCTGTAAAAAGTATAATTGATACAATGAATGCTATGAACCCCAAAGCGAGAATAAAGAAGTCATGTGTGCCAAAAACAACCCCGAAAATAATAAACTTTCTATCTACAATGTTTAGCATCATAAACGGGTGTCCGTCTATCTTAATTAAGGGCATTCCAAATAAAAATGCCAATAGAGCTAAACTGAAGATGGTCCTTGCATTGTAAAATCTGCCATTTGGCTTTTTAGGATAGATATCCTTCCGTTTGCCGTCATCTGTAATTATTCCAACATGATCTCTGAAAGAGTCGTTCTCTGTTGGTGTGCTTTTGCTTTGCGTTTGCATTTCTCTAAATCTGCTGCTCCGGGTTAAATTATCCCTGCCGCAGGATGAATGCGGCAGGGATATATAAATTTTATTTTACTTTTATCGAATCTTTTTTTACTTTACTGGTATCTGTTTTCACTTTTACAGAATCAGTTTTTACCTTTGAAGTATCCGTAACTTTCACAGAATCGTTTCCAGTTTTAACACTATCAACCCATAAATTGCCTTCCGGCGGTTTGCCGTTTGCGGGCGTAGTTCCCTGCAGGCTTAACACATAACTGCTGACCTGCTGAACCTGTTTAGGCGTAAGCAATGTTTTCCAGGATATCATGCCTTTTGCCGGCACGCCATTGGAAACGGTCATAAATACATTTTTGATTCCGCCGCCATGTATCCAGTTCTTATCTGTCAGGTTAGGACCAACAGTACCTCCGCCATCGGGTCCGTGACAGGGAGTGCAGTTGGTTGTCCAAATCTGTTTTCCTTTATCAAGCTCCGCAGCATCTGTAAGTAACACAACATTGTTTTCATTTATAAATGCACCCGTGCGGATAAGCTCCTCGCGTTTTTCATTTGCGATCTTAACTTCGTTCAGGTATTCGTCAACCATCACAGTACCCGTTCCAAGCACATGGTAGTCTATCATATATATTATGGCAATCAGAATTGTGCCGTAGAACAGCAGATTAAACCATGGCGGAACGCTGTTGTTCAGCTCTTTTATACCGTCAAAATCGTGATCGAGCATAATATCTTTTTCACGTTCCAGCGGCACAGCCCGGTTAAGTTTCTGGGAAAGCCTGCCTATCAATGATAAGCCTTTTTCTCTCCGTTCATAGGAATATTTGTATTTTGGAGATGACAAAATGAAGAAAAGAACGAACAGGAACGCAACAAGAAGAAATACCATTGCCCCTGCGAGCTTTGAATATTCGCTTGCGCTGTCTGTCTGGCCGGTTGTTTGGGCAAATAACGCTGCGTTCACAAGCATCATCATTAAAGCAGCAGTTTTATTATTAAGGATCTTTCTCATTTTACACCTCCCGCATTAAAATTATTAACTTCTTTACTGTTAATATTATCATCAAGCGGAATGTTTTCCATCCGGCTGATATATTTTTTATTTAACGTAAATATCCATCCCACTATAAGGAGGAAAAACAGGAAAAACATGATCAGTGCGATTACCGGGTATACCTCAATTCCGGTTATGCTTTGAAGTACCTGCTTATACATTTTACTTCGCTCCCTTCAGGTCGGCGGTCTTTTCGCCTTTAATATCAACACCTAATCTTTGCAGGTAGGCTATCAGCGCTACAATTTCCTTTTCAGGGGTAACCGGCGCGCCATTTTTCTGAAGGTCTGCGGTAATTTCATTTGCCTGCTTCATCAGCTCATCATTGGCAACAAGCTCAAAACCTTCAGGATATGGTACCCCTATTGATCTTAAAGCATTGATCTTAGCCTCAGTAGTCGATATATCCAGGTCATTTTCAAGCATCCATGCGTAGCTTGGCATCAATGAGCCCGGAGATATCTGGGTCGGATCCTGCATGTGCAGGTAATGCCATATGTTTGGATATTTCTTGCCTTCCCTGTGAAGATCGGGGCCGGTACGTTTAGAACCCCAGAGGAACGGATGGTCGTAAACAAATTCACCCGCCTTGGAATACTCTCCATATCTTTCAGTCTCGCTTCTGAATGGCCTAACCATCTGAGAGTGACAGTTATTGCAGCCTTCCCTGATGTACAGGTCTCTTCCCTGCAGTTCAAGCGGTGTATATGGTTTTACACTTGGTATTGTTGGCACGTTTGATTTTACAAGGAAGGTCGGTATGATCTCTATTATTCCGCCAATTAATACCATTACTGTTGCAACTAATGCAAACTGCATGGGTTTTCTTTCAAGCCACCTGTGTTTTGTTTCGCCTGCTTCAGGCAGGTTTATTGCTACCCTTGCAGGTGCTTCGGCGGGTTCATCTGCCACAAGATTCCCGAGTTTTATGGTTTTTACGAGATTGTAAACACCGATTATTACGCCCGCAAAGTACATAGTACCGCCCACTGAACGGATAGCATACAGCGGTATCAGGTTTGTTACAGTTTCAAGGAAGTTAGGATACTGCAGAATTCCTTCGGGTGTGAATTGTTTCCACATCAATGACTGAGTTATACCTGACCAGTACATTGGTACAGCATAAAATACTATTCCCAGTGTACCTATCCAGAAATGTACATTTGCAAGTTTCTTGGAATAAAGGTTTGTTTTGAATATCCTGGGGATAAGCCAGTAGAGCATACCAAACGTAAGGAATCCGTTCCAGCCAAGCGCGCCTACGTGCACGTGTGCAACTATCCAGTCAGTAAAATGCGCTATAGCGTTTACATTTTTCAGAGAGAGCATCGGACCTTCAAATGTTGCCATACCATAAGCGGTAACCGCCACAACCATGAATTTTAATATTGGGTCTTCGCGGACCTTATCCCATGCACCACGCAGTGTAAGCAAACCGTTTATCATACCGCCCCAGGAAGGTGCTATGAGCATAACCGAAAATACCGTTCCGAGAGATTGTGCCCAGTCCGGCAGGGATGTGTATAACAAATGATGCGGTCCTGCCCATATGTAGATAAATATCAATGACCAGAAATGCACAATAGAAAGTTTATATGAAAATACCGGTCTGTTTGCCGCCTTGGGAAGGAAGTAATACATCAGTCCCAGAAATGGGGTTGTCAGAAAGAATGCAACAGCATTGTGACCGTACCACCATTGTACCAAAGCATCCTGTACACCTGCATAAATAGAGTAGCTTTTGAAAAGGTTTACAGGAATTTCTATAGAATTAACAATGTGCAGCACTGCGACCGTGACAACAGTCGCTATGTAGAACCAGATAGCAACATACATATGCTTCTCCCGGCGTTTCGCTATTGTCCCGAACATGTTGATGGCAAAAACCACCCACACGAGTGCGATCAGGATATCAATAGGCCACTCCAGCTCAGCATACTCTTTGCTTGTGGTAATACCTAAAGGAAGTGTTAGTGCTGCACAAAGTATTATTGATTGCCAGCCCCAGAAGTGTACCTTACTGAGAAGGTCGCTGAACATCCTGGTTTTTGTAATCCTTTGAAGAGAATAATAAATTCCCATGAACATTGCGTTCCCAACGAAAGCAAATATCACGGCGTTTGTATGTAAAGGCCTAATTCGGCTGAACGTGAGATACGGTATGCCGAAGTTCAAAGCCGGGATGTAGATCTGAAATGCTATCAATAGACCAACCAGCATACCTACCACACCCCAAAGCATTGTGGCGTATGCAAAATTGCGCACTATCCGATTATCATAACTGAACTTTTCCATTTCCATAATATGGAATCTCCTTTTTGAATTAAGTTTAGTTCGTTTTTAAAAGTAAAATTTATCTTGTTTATTTTAGCAGATTGAACCTTATTGATGAGATCTACAGAATGCCGATCTCTTTCATGCACTTTTTAATTCTTTCAAACGCAAGTGTTATATCGCCATCCAGACCAATTGAAAATCTTACCAAACCCTCTGATAGTCCCATAGCTTTCTGTTCGTCTTCCGGTATTTCAGAAGAGGTGCTGTGGCCAGGTGAGGAAAACAGTGTTTTGAAGTACCCCAGGCTTACGGCCAGGTAACCGACACTTTCCTTCTGCATCTTTTCCATCAACAAAGCGGCTTTCTCATATGTGCCTACGTCAATTGCCAGCATTCCGCTGTACCCAAAACCATCATTACGAAGACTGTTTATCAGTGTATGGTGTTTGCTGCTCTTCAGTCCGGGGTAATATACCCTAATACCCAGCTTTTCAAATTCTTCGGCAAGAAACATCGCGTTTTCGCCATGTTTCTTCATCCTGATATGAAGAGTGTGCAGATTCTTAAGTATGCTTGCAGCCCTCAGGCTGTCCAATACCGGACCCAGCAGCATTGTAGCGCCTGAATTAACATCAGTAAGGCTGTCAATAAACTCTTTTGATGAACATATGCAGCCTGCTACGCAATCACTTGAACCATTGATGTATTTTGTCATGCTGTGTATAACTATATCTGCGCCAAGATGCAGCGGAGATATAACCATAGGGCTGAAAGTATTATCAACTACAAGCTTTATGTTATGCTCTTTGGCAATTTTACTTATTTTTGGTATATCAGTAATTTCCAGAAGGGGATTGCTAACCGATTCGGCATATATCATCTTTGTTTTTTCTGAAACAGCAAGCTCAACCATTTCAGGCTTCTGCATATCAACAAATTTTACAGTAATTCCCAGTTTTGGCAGAAAATTCTTAAAGAATGCATATGTGCCGCCGTAAATTGTCCTTTCAGAAACTATCTCATCTCCAGAACTGCAGATCTGAAGCGCAACCGAGCTTATTGCGCCCATGCCGCTGGATGTAACCTGTGCTGCTTCAGCATCTTCCAGCCTCGCGAGGGCATTGGAAAGGAACTTGTTGATCGGATTCCAGTGCCTTGAATACAGAAAACAGCCTTCAATTTCATGCTTAAATGATTCAGCCATTGTTGCCGGATTCAGGAAAGTGAAAGTGGATGAATCCGTTATGCTGGGATTCACATCGCCAAATTCACCGAATACCAGGTAATCATGAATACTTGTGCTGGGGTCGAATTTCTTCACTTCTTGCTCTCGCTTTCGTCATCAAATAATATTCTCACAGAAGGTGTGTACCTGTCTTCGTACTGACCGCTTTTTACCGCCCAGATAAAAGCAACCAAAAATCCACCGGCTACCAGAACACTGAAAAAAACAAGTATTACGATTACACTCATTACAGTCCTCTTTTCCTTGCTGTAAGATTGGTTGAAATTACCGTGAACAGTACTACAGTTATTGAACTTGCGGGCATCAAAACGGCCGCAAGGAGCGGCGATATTTCAGACTGAAACGCCAAAGTGACGCCAAGAATATTATATATTACTGAAATCACAAAACTGGCTATGATAATTTTCTTTGTCGTTTTTGAAAAACCGATCAATTTGTTCAGTCTGCTGAACTCAGAGGCATCCATTATTGCGTCGCAGGCGGGTGAAAAATTTGTTATGTCTTCCGATATGGCAACGCCAACATCGCTTTGCTTCAGCGCGCCTGCATCATTAAGACCGTCACCTATCATCATTACACTGTGTCCTTTACTCTGCAGTTCTTTTACATATTCCAGTTTATCCTGCGGTGACTGGTTGAAACAGATCGTGCTTTTGTAATTAAAGTACTTTTCAAGATTTTCCATTTCACCTTCATTATCGCCTGAAAGCACAACTAACTTATAGTTGTTCTTAAGCCCTGAAGTGATATCTTCCAGCCCTTTACGGTAAATATTGTTAATGGCGAAAAACCCTTTGATAGAGCCGTTTATCGAAAGGAAGATCCTTGAATCAAGCTTTGTGGTATTCCTGTCCTTACCCAATAATATCTTATTGTTATCTGCTGCAAATAAGGCATTTCCTAATTTAACAGTGTTTCCTTCTATAAGTGCTTCAATGCCTTTGCCGGAATGTTCTGTGAATGAAGTCACATCAAGCAGCTCGCTTGTTTCAATTGCATCGTATATTCTGCCGCTCAGCGGGTGAGTGGAATTCCTCACCAGCGATTTAACAAGTTTTTGTTCCGCCGCGCTGAGTACGGTGCCGTTAAAAGTTATATCAGCGTCACCGGTTTTGGTTATCGTTCCGGTTTTATCAAAAACTATCGTATCTACCTTCGATATTCTTTCTACCACCGATGCATTTTTAGCGTAAAATCTGTTCCTGCCAAGTATCCTGAGGGCGTTGCCAAGCGCAAAAGGATTGGTTAACGCTATGCCGCACGGACAAGCAATTATGAGTACAGCGGTGAACGCGTTTATCGCAGTCCTTAGACTTATCGGATACCAGTACATGAAAGCAGCAGCGGCCGCAAAAAGTATTACTACAGTGAAATACTTGCCTACAATGTTTACAAGAGAATTGAACCTGTCTTCATCCTTTTTAACAAAAGTATCCTTGTTCCACAACTGGGTAAGATAACTTTGGGAAACAGTACGTATTACTTCAAGCTCAATTGCGCTGCCGCGCTGGCGCCCGCCTGCATAAATTATCTCGCCGGCAACTTTTGGTACAGGAATGGACTCTCCCGTAACAAAACTGTAATCTATGTTAGCATTACCGTTAAACAGAATTGCGTCAGCGGGAACGAGTTCATTATTTCTTACCAGTATCCTGTCGCCGTTTTTCAGATTTGAAACCGGGATGCTGGTTTCTGTTCCTGATCTGCGAAGGGTAACCGAAACAGGAAAATATGATTTGTAATTTCTTTCAAAGTTAAGGGCATCATAGGTCTTGCTCTGGAAAATTTTTCCGAGAAGCAGAAAAAAAATCAATCCCGTCATTGAATCTATGAATCCAACTCCGGTATTTGTAATAATTTCAAATGAGCTTCTGATGAATAACACAACAAGTCCCAGAACGATCGGGAAATCAATATTTATACTTTTTTGTTTTATTCCGTTCCACGCTGATCTGAAGTAGTCACTCGCAGAATAGATCAGAACGGGTGCGCCCAATACCAGGTTCAGAAGCCCAAAAAATTGTTTAAATGAATGCTCAAGCGATCCAACCGGTGCAAGGTATTCAGGAAAGCTAAGCAGCATTATATTTCCAAAACAGAACCCTGCTACGCCAATTTTGTAATAAAGGCTCTTATTGGATCTGAATTTTACCTTATTCTCTATATCATCAAGGCTTATCTGCGGCTCATACCCAACAGCGGTTAGTAACTCAACAACCTGCCTTAAACTTATCTCATTTGGATTAAACTTAATAGTTACGGTTTTTTGTACGAAGTTGACTTCTGAGTGGATAATGCCGCTGTTCAGTTTGTAAAGCTTTTCGAGCAGCCATATGCAGGAAGAGCAGTGCACCTGGGGCAATACAAAATTGCAGACGGATATCTTTCCGTCATTGTAGCTTGTTAACTGTGCCGCTATTTTCGGGTCATCCAAATAAGAGTACCTCGAGCTTGCCGCACTTTCAAGCTTTTTTTGTGATATTCCGGGTGTACTATCCAGGTCATAGTATTTGCAAAGGTTGTTTTCCTGTAGTATCTCATACACAGTTTTACACCCCGTACAGCAAAAAACCTTGTCTCCACTTCGAATATCCAGACTCTTGTTGCATACATCACCACAGTGATAGCAGAGAGTCCCTTCCTTTAGGTTTACTACATCTGAAATCTGCATATTCTGCTACAAAATTAGGGTAAACGGTCATATTTAAATATGACCTGTGTCAACAGAAAGTATGATATTTATCACCTAATCATTTATGCCAAAATATTGTAAATATGCAGTTTAGTTTTCGCGTGATAATTCCATTTTCCATAACTTATGATTCGGGAATTTGTTATATTTAAATAATGAATAATAGATCTATTGGGAAAATACTTTCTAAGTATTGCATTTATATTGGGTTAATTGCTGCTTTCATGCTGATCATTCAATCGTGCAGCAAAAATGCAGCTAAGATTCAGGGCAAATGGTCTGCTTCCGGTGATATTAGTGATTCAACCGATATGCGGTCCTGGTTCATAACGTATGAGTTTGAAGGAAGAAATTACAGGATGTCAGGTTATCCCCCTATCTCTGAAGAAGGATCGTATGAAATAGTTCAGGAAAACGGAGATAGTCTGTTGGTTTACTATAATGTAACCAAATCAAGCCCGGAAGTCAAAAGTCATAAGGATTGGATAGTATTGCGGGATAGTACGATGATCGTGGGGCAGATAAATCTGCGGAAAACTCAATAACAAAGTTTAAAGATCCTGCAGAATCATCACAAAAAAAACGGCTCTTTGAGGAGCCGTTTTTGCATCTGGTTCCAAACTGAATTAAACTTTAGCACCAATTATTTTGTATACAGCACCTGCAAGTATTGCACCGGCAACCGGCGCTGCAATGAACATCCAAAGCTGCTCAATTGCCCACCCGCCGACAAATAAAGCCTGGCTGATACTTCTTGCGGGATTAACAGATGTATTTGTAACGGGAATACTTATCAAATGAACCAGCGTTAATCCCAGTCCAATGGCAATCCCGGCGAACCCTTTTGGGGCGCGTTCATCAGTTGCGCCAAGTATGATCAGGATGAACATAAATGTCATCACAACTTCACAAACCAGTGCGCTTATCATATTATAGTGACCCGGCGAGTGTTCTCCGTAACCGTTAGCAGCAAATCCGCCAATTGAGCTGCCGTTACCGGTTGCAATAATATATAAAACTCCGGCTGCCGCAATTGCACCAAGTATCTGTGAAATTATATACGGCGCCAATTCCTTTGCATTAAACCTGCCTCCGATCCACAAGCCAATAGAAACAGCAGGATTCAAATGCGCACCTGAAATATGTCCAAGTGAATAAGCAATTGTCAATACAGTTAAACCGAATGCCAGAGATACACCAACCAAGCCAATACCTACTTCCGGAAATGCCGCTGCCAGAACTGCGCTGCCGCAGCCGCCAAGAACCAGCCAGAAAGTACCAATAAATTCCGCTAGAAGTTTTTTCATGTTTTTTGTTTTTGTTTTACAGGATTTCCCAAATTTAAGTTTAAATATCAGTTTAAACAAGAAATAAATGTAAGTGATTTTTCTGCATTTTTCAGCTGGATCATGAGTTTTTGGGTACACTATTAAATTAAACAACACGGGAATGTACTATTTCGCTTTTACTTTGAAACTCCTTCAATTTTTGGGTATATTTGCAGATTACAATAAAAAACTGAGCGTCATATCCATGCGGAGTGGCGCATTTTAATACAGGAAAGGCATATAATGCGTAAATATTTTGTTCTGAATATTATTCTTGCTGCTTTATTCATTTATGTATATGGCTGCGGTGATAAAAAAGACGATAAAAAAACTGACGGGAATAACAGTGCATCTGAATTTGTAAAAAAAGATAGTGTTACCGGAAAAGATGTTGTTACATTGAAATACGTGGTTAAAAAAGGAGATAAGTTCTATTACAAAATGGTAGCAAGAACTTCGAATATGGAAAAATCTCCCGCTACCGAAGATAAAGAAGTTAAGCAGGATAATGAGATAAATTACTTTTATTCAAAAGAAGCTGATAATGTTGATGCATCAGGAATTGTGAGCTATAAAATAACATTCGACTCTATCACCATTTCATCCTCAATGGGTGATCAAAGCATCAGGTATAATTCAAATGTTAATGACAGCGTGAAGCAGAATCCGGCATTCATTCAGTACAATGCGGTCATCGCTAATCCTTTTTACATAAGGGTTAACTCATCCGGAGAGATCACAGATGTTTACGGTATGGAAAAAATTTACGAAGTCCTCTTTAAAGCGCTTGGCGATACTTTGAAAGAAAAAGACAAACAGGAAATTAAGCAGTCATTCGGCGAAGAGTCGATCAAAGAAATTCTTCAGCAGGAGTACCAGGTTTGCCCGCCAAACCCGGTTGTTATGGATTCAAACTGGACAAAAGCCTTCAATACTTCGGTTCTTTTCTTTGAAGTGGTTAATAACGCCAAGTACACAATGAAATCAGTGGAAGATAAGAACGGACAGAAAATTGCGAACATTGAAGCTGCTCTTGTAGTTGAGTTCAAGAACAAGGAAGTTAAAGAGCGCGGTATGACCATAAAAGTTGAAAACTCTGAAACCTCTGGCAGCGGTAAAATTGCTTTGAATCTGAGCCGCGGATGCATTCAGAACAAAGAGACTTCTACTAACCTGAAGCTTGATATGAAGCTTTCAGCCCAGGGGCAGACAGCCAATTCAACACAGGCTGTTACGACAAATCTTACGGTAACTTTGCTGAATTAATTTTTTATGAAAGATAAAAATTTAATACAGCTTACACACCCGCTTGTTAAGAGCTATATGTCAAAAATACGGGATAAGAACACTTCATATTTCGAGTTCCGCCAGTATGTAGATAAACTCTCCATGCTTTTGGCCTACGAAGCAGGCAAAGAACTTGGCTTAAAGAACAAGAAGATCAAAACGCCGCTTGCGCCTTATAACGGCTCTGTCATAAAAGATGAAATTGTATTAATGCCGATCCTGAGAGCCGGATTAGGACTGATGAACGGTTTCGCTTCTATCTTTCCCGAAGCGAGGATAAGTCATCTCGGGGTTTACAGGAATGAAGCTACACTTCAGCCGATAAGGTATTACTTCAAATTCCCCAGGCTAAGGGATAAGAAAAATACAATTGTGTATATACTTGATCCCATGCTTGCAACCGGCGGCAGCATGTGCAGCGCAATTGATGAAGTTAAGAGAACCGGTGCCGGGAAAATTGTGATCGCGTGTTTGGTAGCTGCGCCGGAAGGTGTTAGAGAGGTAAGGAAATATCATAAAGATATTAAGATATTTACATGTTCAGTTGATAAAAAACTAAACAGTATTGGTTATATTGTTCCCGGACTTGGTGATGCCGGCGACAGACTTTTTGGAACTCTGTAAAGAAATTACTCTTACTTTATAGTATTAATTCTTGGTAAATTACAAATTAGGAATTACGAATTAGAAATTAAGAATTGTTATTTTATAACTTAAACTAAAATAAAAATGAAATCTAATAACGTAATTCAGGACAAAACATTCAGATTTGCTGAAAGAAGTGTAAACTTATATAAACATCTGATTGTTAAAGAAAAAGAGTATGTTCTTTCAAAACAAGTTTTGAGAAGCGGGACTTCTATTGGCGCAAACATTGAAGAAGCTATAGGAGGTACATCAAAAAGAGATTTTCAAAATAAATTGTCAATAGCGTATAAAGAGGCAAGAGAAACCCGATATTGGCTGAAATTGCTGTATAGCGGTAAATATGTAAATGTAAAAATATTTAATTCATTTATAGATGATATAGATGAAATTTGCAGGATATTAGGGACCATAATTAAAACACTTAAATTAAAAAATTAATAATTTTATTCCTAATTCCTAATTTTTAATTCGTAATTTTTATTGTATTGTTAAATACTTTATATAAAAAGAAGCTCGATGACCTGCTTGCGCTTTGCCGCAAGAACCTGGTTGAATTCAACGAGAAGCTGATAACTGATGCATTTAAGTTCAGTCTCAATGCACACCGGCTGGATAAACGTGCCTCAGGCGAGCCTTTTATAATTCATCCCTATGAAGTTGCTTCAATTGTTGCCAAAGAAATTCCGCTGGATGATATTACAGTAGCCGCGGCGCTGCTGCATGATGTAGTGGAAGATACCAAATTTACCTATGAAGATGTTAAGGCGGAGTTTGGCGAAACAATTGCCGATATAGTAGACGGTGCGACTAAAATAGAAGGTATGTTCGAGAATTATGAAGCCAAACAGGTCGAAAATTACCGCAAGATGCTCCTTTCTATGTCAAATGATATTCGCGTGATCCTGGTAAAATTCGCAGACAGGCTGCATAATATGAAGACACTTGAATACCTGAATCCAGAACGGCAGGTGAGGATGGCCCGTGAAACAATGGAAATTTATGCGCCTCTTGCTCACAGGCTAGGCTTAAGCCGGGTTAAAATAGAGTTCGAGGATATGGCATTCAAATACCTTGATCGCCAGTTCTATAAAGAGATTTCAAAGAAAGTTATTGCAAAAAAGCGCGAGCGCGAAAATTACATTAAGAAGTTCATTCAGCCTATTAAAGATGAGCTTGATAAAGAAGGTTTTAAATACGAAATTTCAGGCAGAGCAAAACATTTAAACAGCATTGCGAAAAAGATGATATCCCGCGGCAAATCATTTGAAGAGATATATGACCTGTTTGCCGTCAGGATAATTTTAGATACAGATGACAGGAATGACTGCTTCACCGCATACGGGATTGCTTCAGAAATATACATCCCGGTGCCTGAAAGATTTAAGGATTACATTTCACTTCCCAAACAGAACGGCTACCAGTCAATACACACAACGCTAATCGGGCCCGAAGGCAAAATGGTTGAAGTGCAGATAAGAACCCGCGATATGCACGAGGTTGCCGAAAAAGGAGTTGCCGCGCACTGGAAATACAAGGAAAATATCAGTGTGAACGATAACCAGATGGAAGACTGGATAAGCTGGATACGCGATCTTTTTGACAGCACTTCAAAGGAATCGACACCTAAACAGATCATGGAAGGGCTAAAACTTAATCTGTACCAGGATGAGATATATGTTTTTACGCCTAAAGGCGATTTGAAAATACTTCCGATAAATTCCACACCAATTGATTTTGCATTTGATATACACAGCGAAGTTGGCTATAAATGCATCGGGGCAAAGGTAAACGGAAAGATCGTTCCGCTTGATTCTAAACTCAAAAGCGGCGACCAGATAGAGGTCATAACTTCAAAGATCAAGAAGCCGCACCAGGATTGGGAAAAGTTTGCTGTTACCCATAAAGCCAAATCAGATATTCATAAGTATTTCAACAATGAGCGCAGGCTGAAAATTGATGAAGGCAGGGAAATGTGGAATAAGAAGCTGAAGAAAATGAAACTCACTCTTAGCGAAGACGACATGATAAAACTTCTTGCCAGGCTTAAGTTCGAAAGTCTGCAGCATATGTATCTGAGCCTTGCCGAAGGAAGGCTTTCATCGGAAGAACTATATGAGCTTGTTAAGGATAGAAATAAACTTATCAGCGGTGAAGTTGTATCACCGTGGGTTAAGCCTATTGAAAAAGCGCAGTCAGTTAAAATTAAAGAGAACGAGCAGAGCCTTTTTGAGACCTATATAAAAACAGCGCGCTCTACCAAGAATAAGATCATCGCAGGCGGTGATGTAAAGGATCTTCTTTTCAGTTATGCTAATTGCTGCAACCCGATACCGGGTGAAGATATTATTGGCTTCATTTCAAAAACCGAAGGTATTAAGATACATAAAAAATCATGCAAGAACCTCTCAAACCTGTTCCTTTCTGATCCGCAGAGAATTATTGATGTACAATGGCCTGAACAGGTTGAAGATGAGTTTTTTGTGGGAATAAAGATAAGCGGAGAAGACAGACCGGGAATGCTGAATGAAATTACGAATGTAATATCCGTTTACAGTAACACTAATATTAAAAGCGTCAGCATTGCCTCAAAAGGCTCTTTATTTGATGGTACCGTTATTTTAATGGTCAAGAATATCACTCATTTAAACGAACTTATTGAAAAGATCAAAAACATAGAAGGTGTTTTTGAAGTAAAAAGATTTGAAGAGTAGTGATTTTTTCTCAAAATTTCCCTTGTATTTTATGCATTTCACGGCTTATGACTTTTATCATAAAAGGTAATTACAATTATTAATATATTTGCAATTATGAAAACAAAAATTATATCATTTATCATTGTATGCATTGCAGCATACTCATTTATTTGGAATTTTGATGAAATTAATGCATCAAAAGGAAATTTAACCGCAGATTCACTTATCTACCCGCAGGAAAAGCATTTCAAAAATATGCAGATGTTAACCAATGGCGGCGAGAACGCCGAAGCATATTTTTCATTTGACGGTTCAAAAATAATTTTTCAGTCAACCGGCGAATATGAATGTGACCAGATTTTCATTATGAATACCGATGGCTCAGGTAAACACCTTGTCAGTACCGGAAAGGGCAGAACAACATGTTCATACTTCTACCCCGATGGTAAAAGTATTTTGTACGCTTCAACTCACCTGGGTGGCGATAATTGTCCTCAGAAACCTGACCACTCAAAAGGTTATGTCTGGGCGCTTTATTCGGACTATGATATTTTTAAAGCAAGTGTTGATGGTTCAAATCCTGTTAAGCTTACAGATGTAAAAGGTTACGATGCTGAGGCAACAATTTCACCAAAGGGCGATAAAATAATATTTACTTCAACACGCAACGGAGATATTGATCTGTATTCAATGAACCTCGACGGTTCAGATGTGAAGCAGCTCACAAATATTGCAGGATACGATGGCGGCGCATACTATTCATATGATGGCACTATGATAGTTTTCCGCGCATCCAGATTTGACGACCCTGCTAAGTTAAAAGAGTACCAGGACCTGCTTGCCGAAGGCTTGATAAGACCAGGCCAATTGGAAATTTATGTTATGAATGCAGATGGTTCAAACATCCGGCAGGTTACAAACAACGGAGCTGCTAACTTCGGTCCGTATTTTTTGCCTGATAATAAAAGGATAATTTATTGCTCAAACCAGGGTGACCCCAAAGGCAGGAATTTTGATCTCTATTTGATCAACTCAGATGGCACGGGAAATGAACAGATAACATTCAATGATACATTTGACGGTTTCCCGATGTTTTCGCTCCACGATGGCGGCAAAAAATTCGTGTTCTGCTCAAACCGATTCAACGCCAAGCAGGGCGAAACTAATGTATTTATCTGCGATTGGGTAGAATAGAAACAAAATGTCAAATGTCAAAACTCAAATGTCAAAAGAGTTTGTCGTATGGAGTACATTTTATAAGTAGAATGTGTCACCCTGAACCTGGACTTGTCTCTAAGTTTGTTTCAGGGTCTGTTATCGTACTCGTTAATTTGGGGGTAAGCAAGCAGATGCTGAAACAAGTTCAGCATGACAAAAATTGATGTAATATATTCAGTAATAATACTATGATGTTTCGTCGTTGACTCAACAATAAATTGCAGGTTTTAAAATAAATTTATATAATATGAAGCTTAAACTCAAAATTTTCTTATCAGCTTTATTAGTCGCTTCCGTTGCATTCGTTAATCCCGGTGATAAATCACCTAAAATAACCTCCGGTGAAGTGACCGATCACATCAAATACCTCGCAAGCGATGAGCTTGCAGGCCGTTTCCCCGGGACAGATGGCGATAAGCTCACCGTTGAGTATATCGTAAATGAATTTGAAGAATATGGCATCACTCCCGCCGGCGAAGACGGCTATTTGCAGCCATTTGATTACATAAGTGAAATAAAGCTTGGCAAAGATAACTCGCTTTCAATCGGTAATGGTGAGCTTATCAAAGGTGCAGGTGAAGAGTTTACTACACTATACCTCTCGGCAAACGGAACGGCACAGGGGAACATTGTTTTTGTTGGCTATGGAATAAACGCACCTGAGTTGAATTACAATGATTATGCCGGCATTGACCTGAAAGGGAAGATCGCTTTGATGCTTATGTACTCACCGGGTTACAACAATCCGCATGATAATCCCTTCAGCAAATACGAAAGACTGCGCATAAAATGCGCCGCCGCAAAAGAACAGGGCGCAGCGGGTATCATTGTTGTAAAAGGACCAGAAAGCGGTGAAGATGAATTGGTAAAATTAAGAATGTCCGGTCCCGGTGAAACAATGGATATTCCAGTAATGAATGTAAAGCGTTCATACGTTGAGTACATTTTTACCAACACTAAAAAAATGACTCTGTCAGAAGTGCAGAAAAATATTGATAGTTTAAGAACCCCGATCTCATTTGAGTTCGGCGGTGGTATGGCACAATTAAAAACTGACCTTGTAAGGATAAAAGCACTGACAAATAATGTTATTGGTAAAATTGAAGGTAAAGATCCTGTTTTAAAGAATGAATATATTGTTATCGGCGCGCATATGGATCATTTGGGTGACGGCTTAAAATACGGCTCGCTCCATGATAGCCATGTTGCTGAAATTCACAACGGCGCTGATGATAATGCATCAGGTGTTGCAGGTATACTGGAATTAGCGCAATATTATTCTACCAAGAAAAAAGAACTGAAGCGCAGTATCATATTTATGACATTCAGCGGAGAAGAAGCCGGACTAATAGGCTCTGCTTACTTCACAAAAAGCGAATTGATGAAAAAGTATAATGTGGTTTCAATGATAAATCTTGATATGGTTGGCAGGCTGACTGATAACAAATTAACCATTGGCGGAACAGGAACATCATCTATCTGGCAGGGGCTGCTTGATTCATTGAATAAAACATACAACTTTACCGCAGCCTATAACAAAGATGGCTATGGACCCAGTGACCATGCAAGCTTCTACGGCAAGGATATTCCCGTACTGTTTTTCTTCACGGGACTTCACAAGGATTATCATAAACCAAGTGATGATTGGCAGCTCATAAACGCTGATGGCGAAGCAAAAGTACTGAATATGGTTGTAGGTATTGTTAATTATGTTAACTCACTTTCAGCAAAACCTGATTTCATTAAGGTTACCGAAGAAAAGAAAGAAACCAATATGGGTTTCAGGGTAACATTGGGTGTTATCCCGGATTATTCCAGCACAAAAGAAGGCCTCGAAATTACGGGGGTTAAATCCGGCGGAGTAGCCGAAAAATCAGGGTTGCAGGCAGGTGATGTTATCACAAAGCTGGGTCAGTATGAGATAAAGAATATCTATGACTACACCGATGCATTAACAAAATTTAAGCCCGGCGAAGAATCTGAAGTAACATTTGTACGCGGAACTGAAACAAAAACGGTTAAATTTACATTCGCAAAGTAGATATCATTTTTGGAGTGCATAGACTGCCTCAATGCTATACGAAAGGAACGCAAACAAGCGTTCCTTTTTTATTATTGTATCCCAGACCAAACCTTTATAATATAAATATTGTTATAATGTTATAACACTAAATTTAATTAAATAAATAAAACTATGAAGCATTTCAAATATCTTATTATCGGCGGAGGAATGACAGGTGATTCCGCTGTAAAAGGAATTCGCGAGCTTGATAAGATCAGCTCGGTGGGTGTTATCAGCGCTGAGCCCAATCCGCCGTATTCAAGGCCGCCGCTTACAAAGGGATTGTGGAAAGGCACTTCTGAAGAAAAAATATGGCGTAAAACCGATGAACAGAATGCTGAGGTTCTTATTCATTCCATGGTGTCATCAATTAATAATGATAAATCGGTCACGCTTTCCACCGGTGAAATGATTTCATATAGCAAACTACTGCTTGCTACAGGCGGTAATGTGATTAAGCTTCCGTTTGGAGGTGAAAACATCATTTATTACCGAACTTTTGACGATTATAAAAAACTCCGTGCTTTGGCAGAAACAAAAGAGAACTTTTCAGTAATAGGCGGGGGATTCATTGGTTCTGAAATAGCCGCCGCCCTTGTAATGAACGGGATGAAAGTAACCATGATCTTCCCCGGTAATTATCTGGGTGAAAGGATCTTTCCGGCAGATCTTGCTGAATATGTTACAAACTATTACAGGGATAAAGGTGTAACTATAATGAGCGGCGAGAGTGTAAGCGCAATAAGCGATAAGAACGGAAAATATGAGTTGAGAACTGAAAAAGGAACGGTTCTTGCAACAGATGCTGTGATCGGCGGTATTGGAATAAAACCAAACACAACCATTGCTGAAGAAGCGGGAATTAAAGTTGATAACGGTATCATTACCGATGAAATGTTAATGACAAACAGGCCGGAGATATATGCTGCAGGAGACGCGGCAAATTTCTATAATCCCCTGCTTGATAAAAGAATAAGAGTTGAGCATGAAGATAATGCAAATAAAATGGGTAAGCAGGCGGGCCGCATAATGGCAGGGGATAAGACGCCCTATCATTACCTTCCGTTCTTCTACTCTGATATGTTTGAGCTTGGGTATGAGGCAGTTGGTGAGCTGGATTCCAAACTTGAAACTCTTGCTGACTGGAAAGAAAAATTTAAAGAAGGTGTCGTTTATTATCTAAGGGATGGCAGAGTAAAAGGTGTGCTTTTATGGAATGTTTGGGGACAAGTTGATGAAGCACGTAAGATAATCGCTGAAAAAGATCCGGTCAAACCCGCAGATCTGAAAGGTAGATTACCTGTTAATAAGAATAAGTAGCTGATCTATTTATGGAGTGCATTGACTGATTCAATGCGCATTATAAGGAACGCTAAATCGGCGTTCCTTTTTTTATTAGAATGTCACCCCTTCAGGATTTAGTTAATTAAATTTTTTTTATTTACAATAATGTCATCCCTTCGGGATTAAAATCGCACATAAAAAAGGGGCTTATAGCCCCATAAAAATTTACATTACTTTTTTGAAATTTGTCATTTGAAATTTGACATTTTATTTAAGAATTTTTATCCCTGTCGCCATAATCCTGTACATCTTCTGCGGACCGGTAATCAAATTCGGATCAGTGCCTGCTTCTTCAGCAAAATGTTTTGCCTGATCTTCGGTTATTTCTTTTATACTGAAAACTCCCTCTATAACTGCAACCTTGCCGGTTATATCCATTTCCTTAGGCATAATGAACTTATGCAGGGTTAACGCCCTGATGTTCATACTGCCATCACTTATTACAGTCCAGCATCCGCCTGAGCGGCATAATTCAGACATGCTG
>JBHEKV010000047.1:0-28370 GCA_041859235.1 Ignavibacteria bacterium
CGGATTTTTCCTGAAAAAATTTGAGGGACAAGCCATGAAAAAACTTCATCCGTTTATTTCATTTCTAACAGCAGCCTTACTGCTATTATTCACAGCAAAAACAGTTGGGCAGAATTGCACTTATACCTGGTCACCGCAGAACTCAGGCTTTGCCGGTCAGTTAACAACTGTGAAAGCTGTAAATGAGCTTACTTGCTGGACAGCCGGAGCCGGTGCAGTGGTCCTGCGCACAACAGATGGCGGAGCAACGTGGCTTAATGCGAATCCGAACCCCGGCGTAGTTGTTGGAATGTCAAACAGCATTGATGCGATTGACGGCAATACCGCATGGCTTACTTCAACTAACGCAGGCAGTACTTTTATATATAAAACCACAAACGGCGGCACGCTCTGGCAGCAGGTCTTTTCATCTTCACAAACAAGGATCTTTGGGATAGAAATGACTGATGCTGCAAACGGCTTTGCGTTTGCTGACCCGATCTCAAATGTATGGCAGCTTATGATAACATCAAACGGCGGAATGAACTGGCAGCTCTCGCCAAATGCGCCGCCAACACTAAGCAACATAGAAACCTGCCTTCCGGGCAGCTTCCAGGTATCAATGCCTAATATCTGGTGGGGTACAAGTATTACCACTGTTTACCGCTCAACCGACAGCGGCTTAAGTTTCACATCACATGAAGCTAATGTCTCTGGGATATATATTCTGGCAGTTCATTATAATTCAGCAGGCACGGGATTTTCCGCAAGCATATCAATGTCAAAATCAACTAATGGCGGCGCCAATTATTCATCTTTACCCGCGCCCGGCGCAGGGAATATTGAAGCAATTCAGGGTGAAGGTGAAGATTTCTGGTTTATACGCGGTACGGGTATTTACAGGTCAACAAATTCCGGCAGCTCATGGGAGCAGGTTCATACAGCAGCGCAAACATTGATGCACATGGATTTCCCTGACGGACTAACAGGATGCCAGATGGGATGGGCAGTAGGATTTGGCGGCGGAATATATAAAATGACAGGCAATCTTGTAGGAACGGGAAATAATCAGAATGAGATCCCATCAGCATTTGAGCTGAACCAGAATTATCCCAATCCTTTTAACCCCGAAACTGTGATAAGTTATTCAATCCCGCGCGCAGGATATACTGAATTAAGAGTCTATGATATGCTTGGAAACGAAATTGCGGAACTGGTTTCAGATGAATTAAACGCAGGCAATTATTCAGTTAATTTTAACCCGGAAAACCTGGCAGGCGGTGTATATTTTTATACACTCAGCTCAGGTGATCTTATCCAAACCAGAAAAATGGTAATTGTAAAGTAGCCTGCTGCTGAAAAATTATCGATATTTATGAAAAGGAGAATCCTGTGTTCTCCTTTTCGCATCTTCATACAATATTTAAACTACCTTTAAACCCTACTAATTATATAAAATCCATACTTGTTTTATTCCGATAAAACATTTAAACTTATTCACTTTTGGAACAAAACCTCCGGAAAATTGTTAATTTTTATATGTATAATACTTATATGAAATACCGGCTGCTGGCAGTTATAGTGATCTTCAATTCAGTTCTGATTGCACAGCCGCAAAATGATATCCTGCTAAAGAATTCAGATAAAAATTTTGTGCAGCAAAACAAGATCAAATCAAAAAGCATATATGAATACCGCTATTCAAAAGAGCAGGATGGCGTACTTGCCGATAGCGGGTATAAATCATTTTACTTTGGATATGATGACCGCGGCAATATTACTGAGTATTCCAAATTCCACGTTTTTACCGATCTTACCATAAAGGAATTTTATCAATACGGAAAGAACGACAGGATCATTCAGGCCAACAGGTATAACTCCAAAAATGATATCATAGAAATGATAAGTTACAAGTATAACAAAAAAGGCCAGCTCAAAAGTGAACTGCATGAAGCATATTACAACTCTGTGAGAGTAGGAGTTTATTTCACGATCCTCGCAAGCGTAATGGAAAGCGAGCTTTTTGGCCGTGTACAGGATGAGCTTGCTATTGAGCCAAGGCTTGAGAGTTATACAATTATTGTTAATATCACAGATCCGGAAGAACAAAACCAGTATATAGTGATTGGCGATGAAACCGACCCGTCGAGTCCGCGTTACTGGTGGAGCCAGCTTAGCATGGCTACACAGAAAGAGCTGCTTGCTTACCAGGGGCCTAACAGGAAGGAACATGAATATGTGAGCAAATTCATTAATGAAGTAAAGTTCAGCTATGATAAAGCGGGTAATCTGACCAAACGGGAAGTTTATAATACTTCCGGCAATGCAATTGAAAGAGAATCATTTAAATATGACGCAGCCGGAAGAAGAATATCTTACACAAAGTACAACGAAGACAGCAAGCCCGTGAGTATGGAAACTTACAGCTATGACGGCTCCGGAAGGCTTATCGAATCAGCGGGAGTTGAACCCGGCGGCAGTATAACAGGCAGACTTAGCATGAGTTATGATGAAAATGGCAACATCAAAGAAAAAATATGGTTCAACAGATTTGGTGAGATCAACGGAAAGTATGTTTATATTTACGAAGGAAAACTGCTGAAAGAAGAGATCAAATACCGCGGCGAGAGTGAAAAGGAAAATCATAACTCTTATGGTTACGATGACCAAAATAAGTTGATCGATATTGTGAAATATGATATAAACGATAGAAAAGAAAGACTGATAAAGTATGTTTACGAAATCTATTAATTTTGTACGCACTATACAGCATTTGTACAGCAAATGATATCAATTTGTATTCCGCCATTCCTTGATTCATGTATTCTATTCAAACTGCTCCCCCCTCGTTTCAGATATAACAAATCCGCTTCCGGGAAAACAAAAGTAAGAGTCTTATCAAAGTGAAATTCTTATCAGGGAGGAACTTAACTGACCCGGGATTTAGAACACAATGAAATGTCATTTATAGCGCATAATCGCGTAGCGTGTAGGTATAATCCTACATTAAACTTCAAAATATCCTACAAATTAACTTGCATTTATAAAAAACTTTCATAATCTTTAACTATTCCAATATGATTTGCCGGCAACATTCATTAATGATCTGTAATTGTGAAGTAGATTATTTTATAACAGCAACAATAATCATAAACTATTTTTCTAACTAAACGGACCATCAGATGAAAACAAATATTCTGTTTAAGAAAACGGATGTTCTTGCAGTATTGGTATTCCTCCTGGCAATTACTTCCAGCACATTTTCACAGCTTCCCGATCTTCTTTATTACAAATTCGAAAGGAACCCGACTCCTTTAAGTGTGGTAAACTGCGGAAACGCGGGTACTCCAATTGCACCAATGACCGGACTAACGCTCACTCCCGGCGGACAGTATGACAGCTGTATAACAGGTTCCGGTGTTACCGGCGCGGGAGTTGTTACCGGGTGGAATAACAGCCTTGGAACATCAAGCTGGACTATTGGCATGTGGGTTGATATTCCAACTACAACCTTTGGTTACCTTTTCGGCGATGGAGCCGGTTCATTCCGATGCTTTAATAACGGCGCTGCTGGAACTAACGCGATAACACTGCGCGGTACAGGAATAACAAATGTAAACGTTACCGGTTTTGCGTCTGGACCCACTTATGTTCATTTTGTATATGATTCAGCCCTGGCAAACATTAAAGTATATAAAAACGGAGTGCTTACAGTTACAGTCGCACAAACTCCGCTGAATCTTGCAGCAGGCACAGGCTTTAAGGTTGGCGGATACACAACTGTAGCCGGGTTTACCGGTAAAATGGATGAATTCAGGGTATACAGAAGGGCACTTTCACAGGGTGAAATTACAGCAACATGGAATACTGATATAGGCGATTGTTTGGTACCGCCGGGTCAATTAATGACTTTATGCAGAGGCGGGCTCAATCTACCAATAGCTGATCATTCCACTTTGCGTGACTCTGTAAATGTTGTTCTTGGTGCCGGATGTAATGTACTTGATGTTAATGTCAGAATAGATACCGTAACACATACATGGGATTCTGATCTTTCATTCTATTTAAGCAAAGGCACAACAGGTGTTAAGATAATCAATAAGGTCGGCGGTTCCGGTGATAATTTTATCAATACCGTATTAAATGATTCAGCAATCACACTAATAGCTTCAGGAACAGCGCCTTTTACAGGATCGTATAAGCCTTCAAATCCGCTTGCGCCGTTTAACGGGCCGTTTTCTTCGGGATATTGGAAGCTCACGATTACTGATACAGCAACCGGAGATACCGGTCTTCTGAAGAGATGGTGCCTGGTGATTACATATGACTGTCCGACCGGCGGTGTTCAGACGGTCGAAATTCCGAACTATTATAATCTAAGCCAGAATTTCCCGAATCCGTTCAATCCGGAAACAACTATCAAATTCGCATTACCGCAGACTGAAAAAGTTAAGCTGGTGATATTTGATATTCTTGGAAGAGAAGTTACAACGCTTGTAAATGAATTGAGAAACGCGGGCACATATTCGGTTAAATTTGATGCGTCTTCATTGTCATCGGGGGTATATTTCTATTCAATAATAACGCCCAATTTCACAGAAACAAAGAAAATGCTTCTGGTTAAATAAAACAGGTTTTTGTTTCATCTTTTTCCTCATTTATACTGTTCAACATCTTCATCGTTCTCATAGTCGCATTTGATGCCCGCTTCTTTTCCGGCGGGCATCTTTATTTTTGCACCTGAAAGTGCATCACAAAAGAAATCATTTAAGCAATATCATCTTTTTTGTTTCCCGGTATTCACCGGCGGTTAAAGTATACAGGTAAACCCCGCTGGTCATATTTGCGGCATTCAATACCGCTTCATACTTTCCGGGCTGAAGCTCGGCGTTCACAAGCACAGAAACTTCACGTCCAAGAATATCGTAAACGATCAATTTTACAAAACGGTCACGACCATTCCCTGGCGGTACAGAATAACTTATTTTAGTTGATGGATTAAATGGATTCGGATAGTTTTGTGACAGCTCATATTCATCCGGGATATTCTGGTTAATACCTGATATGCCGATTACATTTCCGAAAGTGAAAGTTGCAAATACGGGAATATGATCGCTCGCATAGTGAATTGCATCAGCTACTGAATCAGGTACTGCGGTATTGGGTCTGCGGTTAATGGAATCATTATAATGATTTCCGTCGTTGCCGTATGGCGTCATTGTCCCTGGCACGTAAGCTATTCTGCCTGCGTTGAAAATTCCGGGTGACATCAATATCATATCAAAACGGTCATCCATTCCCCCGGTTGAACCGCCGCCGAATCCCCGGGTACGGGGCGACTGGGTGTGGTACTGCCTGTAAACGAACTGATTCCATGAACCCGTCATAGCAATGGCATCAGTGAAGTGACCGTTACCATTAGTGATCTGTTTAAGTTTGATATATGCCGGTTCATAATCACCGTAAATATTAAAATCTCCAACTACCATATAAAACGAATTAGCAGGAAGTGAAGAAGTGAACTTCCTCAGGCTGTCTACTTCGGCCGCGCGCTGATTTTCGTTTGCTGTGCCGCCGCTCGATTTCAAATGCACAGAGAATATTCTTAAAGTATCCGCGGGATAATTTACATGAACTATCTTAAACTCATTTATGTCGCGAAGCGCGGTTCTTATCCGGGTATTGCTTATAAATCGTATTTTTGATGTCCTGTAAAAAATACCGTTATCAGTATCTGTACCGTCTATAAAAGTACCCATTGAATAAACATTACCGTAAGCGTTCATAACATTGCTCAAAAATCCATTCATGCCTGCAAGGCTTGTCATTTCCTGTACAACAAGTATATCGGGGTTAGAATTTCTTATAACCTTCCTGAAATTCGGATTGCGTATGGCGGAATCAACATCGGGATAGTTCAGCAGGTTATATGTCATTATTTTCACATTTTCCTGCGAAAATGTTACAAAAGAAAAGCCCAAAATCAAAATAATTATCAGTTTTTTCAAATTCACATATTTAAATGAACGCTAAAATAACTTATTGGATATTCAATTAAAATGGTAATCAAGTTTGGCGGAATACACTAAATACAAATAAAAAAGCCTCTGAAAAAATTAATTTCAGAGGCTGTAAAAGAATTCTGTGATACTACTTAACCAAATATTACTTAACCACAACCATTTTTCTGGTTTGCGTGAATTCACTTGTACTTAAGGTATAATAGTAAATTCCGCTTGCGAAATTCGTAGCGTCAATTTCCGCGTTATACTGTCCTGCAGTTATTGCACCGTCATAATATACACCCATTAACTGGCCAATCCCGTTATACACTTTGAATGATGCATTTGTATTCTTTGGAATTGAAAAATGTACGTTTGTTACAGGGTTAAACGGATTTGGATAGTTCTGCGATAGCTCAAATCTATCCGGAATGTTGGTACCCTGCTGATTGATACCGGTTACAACAAATGAAGACGAAACGCCCTGCTGCATTTCAGAAACATTAAGCGCACCGTTATCTTTATAAATAAAGATATCAAATCTGCAGTTACCGGGAATCAATGCCGCCCCAAGTGTTACTGTGAAAGTTAACGGGTAGACCTGGTTCTGATTCCATGTACCGGTATTTACATTTGTTCCGCTTGCGCCGTTGACAATATTTCTGACTACATCATCATGTATTGCAGTTGGATTACCCGGGCAGTAACTGTTACCGGTCTGCGGGTAAACCAGGCTGTTTTCCTTAAGTACGTAGTTAACTTTGTATTGTCCTGTAAGTGTCTGCAATGCTGTTGCATTTGCATTAACGGTAAGCTCTCTTGTCCCTACGTTATAATTTGAACTGATCACATCAATTTTTACAGGTGAAGAAGGACTCTGCGAAAGTCTGTATTCAGCGTCAGTGAACATAGATCCCCAGCCGTTATTGGCGCCTAGGCGTCTATCAACCAATCCTGAAGGATAACCTGTAAATCCAAGCAGGCCGATAATACCGTTGCCGTTGAAAGACTGCCATGGATCAGAACCGCCATGGTACGCCAGAATTACTGAATTTGGATAAACCTGCGCAAGATGGCGGGCTTCATCATCACCGCACGGGCACCATTGGCACCATGTGCCTGTACAAAACTCAAGCACTACATTACGCGGTGATGTTGATACAACAAGTGTATTTGATATTGTATCATTTGAAACGTTCTGGTCAGAACCCAGCGAAGTATAACATGTCATTGTATAATTGCCAACAGTGGCGAAGTTGAAACTTGTAAAATTTACAGTCTGTACCTGTCCTGCTGCTAGATTGGAAACGCTCTGCGTATTGGTATATCCGCCCGGGTTAATTGTCATTGTAACGTTAAATGACTGCGTGCTGCTTCCGTAATTGCGAACCGAAACCTGCGGAGCAACGCCCTGAGGGGTAATTGACCATTTAGGTGCGATAATGCTGCTTAAACCCGCATCATTGGCATATGGAACACCGACTTTTATATTATCAAGATAAAGGTTATTTCCGTATGCGGTTACTCCTGTAAATTTCACTTTATTTGTTCCCGGGGGAAGTGCGTTTCTTTTTGTTGCCCACTGGCTTGCAGAAGGAACAAATAAGTCATATGTAGCGGGTGCAGTTTTTAAAGGTCCGGAGGGTCCGCCCAAATAAGTTATAAGCAAAGTCCATGAAGAACCGTTATCAGTTGAGTAATATATATCCAGCTTGTCATTTTCTGCGGCACCTGTAGTGTATGCATGATCAAATATAAGCGAGTCGCCTGAAGTTGTTGCCGGAAAGGTCCTTGAGATCAACTCAAAATTACCGGAGGAATAATCATAAAAATCTGCTACGGCGCAAGATAGCCCCGAACCATACCCGCTTGCATAAGTAGTTCTGATAAAATTATAACTTGAAGTGTTTGCAAGAGTCCACCCTGCCGGCGGGAAAGAAGTGTTTTCAAAATCAGCCAGCATGTAGACTGTGCCGGATGAATAAACTAACGAGGTCAACAAAAGCAAAAATAGAGAGGCTGTAAATATTTTCTTCATGTCAGTAAAAAGTTATTGAATTGATAAATTTAGTAATAATAATATAATATTTCCAAATTAAAAACTTAATTTATCAACCATTTACTAACTGATACAGTTATTAAAAAACCGCCTTGACCGGCGGTTTTTCAGGATCTTAAACAGAATTGACTAAACAAGCTCTCCAATACTTGCTTTCACCTCGATCTCGGGAGGGGTTTGAAGATGTTTCTTAACAGCGCATAGATTTGCCACATTTATAACAGCATCCTTGTATTTCACCGGGAAACTCTCAGGCAGTTCAATATCAAGCTTAATTTTGCCTACAAGCCCCTTTTCGAAATCATATTCAAGTGACTGCATTATCCTTATATCATCAGTGGGTATGCCGCGCTGCATGCAGAACGATTTTACATAAATACCTGCACAAGTTCCGATTGAAGCAAGGAACAGGTCAAATGGAGCAGGAGCGTTACCCTCTCCGCCTGCTTCCACAGGCTGATCGGTTTTGATCACTATACCATTATACCTTGCATTAACTTTTTTACCATCTTCAAAAAATATTTCCATTTTCATAATAATGTTACCTCTGTTTCTCTTTTACTTTAATGATACAATACAAATATAGTGAATATAGTTGCTAATAACAACTACTAAAATTGTCTTTTTTCGGATCAAGGCGATTAAGTTATTGTATAATATTCATTTGATTAAAAGCTATGGCAAGAAATAATTCTTCGAAAATATTCAAAACAGATGATTTCAGTAAAACGGAGATATCATATTCCTTATTTTTAGCTGAATAAGTTCTTCTAACGGAGGATGCCTGTCTTTCTTAATTTTTATAGCGCCGTCAATCAGCCTGCTGATATCTGAGTCTGAATAGTTACTATCCCTGAGCAGCGGTTTCAGGTCCAGTTCACTTGACCTTCTGGAATACATACACAGTTTCAGATGTCCATCGGGGGTAATCTTTAACCTGTTACATTTCTCACAAAAATTCCCGTCAAGAGTCCTGATAAAACTGACTGTGCCTTTTGTCCCCAGTATCCTGTAATTCTCAGCCACTTCTTTCTCCGTGTTTTCAATTATACTGATATTATGTTCACTTCCCACAATATCCTTTATTCTGCTGACAGGTACGTAACTTTTCTCTTTCATTGCAACAGGAGTGAGTAACCTGCACTCAATGAACCTGACATTTATGTTGTTTAAATAGGCAAATGCCGCAAAGTGGGGTATTTCATCATCATTCACCCCTTTTACAACCAGGCAATTTATCTTAACTTTATCAAACCCGTAACCAGCTGCAACATAAAGTGAATTCATAACTTCAGCAAATTTATCTTTACCGGTTATCAGAAAGAACTTTTTGCCGTCAAGAGTATCAAGATTGATGTTAAGGCGTGAGACTCCGGATTTTTTCAGTTTAGAGAGTTTATCAAACAATAATGTTGCATTGGTAGTTAACGCTGTAATAAAATCATTTTCTGCTCTAAGTTCTTTCAGTTTCTCCAGCAGATACAAAAAATCTTTTTTCAAAAGAGGCTCGCCGCCGGTAAAACGTATTTTCTTAAATCCAAAATCATTTATGAAGATCTTAATTATCCTCAATGATTCATCGATGCTAAGCATATCTCTTTTCCTCAGGGCCTTATGTGTTTTATTTTCCTGATCACAGTATGATCTTCTGAGGTTACTTTTATCGGTAACTGAAAACTTCAGATAATCATGCACTCTTCCGAATTTATCAGATAATTTTTTCATAGGGTCTCTGCTTAAAATAAATTTAAGTATGCCTTATACAGGTCTTCGAAGTAAAAAAAAACAGATGGCTTATCCATAGTACTAAAACTAATGTTAATATAACCACCTGCTAATATAATATTTAAAAGAGTGAAATAAACTGCAAATCTGCCGAATACCTGATTGAGAACTGATTAAGGACTAATTATCTCCGATATTCTGTGCAGGGTTTTTGTAAAATTTTGCAGCTCTTCAGAGGGTACATTCTTTAAAATAGCGCGTTCGCAGTCGCTCATAACCGCATTTATGCGTTTTATGGCATTCTGCCCCTTTACCGTTAGCTTAACGTTATATATCCTTTTGTCGTCTTCATCACCTCTTGCTTCCGTCAGGAATCCGTGTTCGATAAGCTTATCAATAACCCTGCTGCCCCGTGATTTTGAAAGTCCCATCATGTTAGACATCTGCATGCAGGATTTTATTTCGCCCGGGCTGATTGATAACAGCCCCCTGTATTCAGAAGGCGAAAGCTTCAGCTCTTCCCGAATGCTTTCTTCCTTTGCCTGACACGTGAATTTGAGTTCAAAAATCAGCTCAACAATACCCTTGTTCATATATTTAAATGTTGTTACAGGCAACTTAACTATAATTGTTTAAATTTTCAACAATCAGCACAAGAATAATTACAGGATCAGTTAAAGAACAGTTCAGTGAAGCCCTAATGTAAGTACAGAATAAAATATCAATACAGCAAGTACAGTACCGGTAAATACAGCCAGCATCCCGAACAAACGAAGAGCAATATCCCATCCAAGCGGGGTTGGCTTCTTTACTTCAAATTTCTCTGTTACACCTTCATCAATGTAACGCTGCCACTGTTCGCCTCGCTCGTGAACCATTTCTTTTTCAGTAACCTGCCCGTTAAATATCACAAAGTCCATAGGGAATTTTTCAGCACGCAGATGTGTGTTGAAAAAGTGAACTGTAAAAATAAATCCAACTGCAAGCAATGCTTCATCTGAGTGGATTATAGTTGCCATGTTGAATATCCAGCCTGGCAGGAAATAGCTGAAAAATTCGGGGAACCAGAGTACAAGCCCGCTTGAACCGATTATAGCAACTCCCCAGAATACTGCAAGAAAATCAAACTTTTCCCAGTAAGTCCATCTTTCAAATGAAGGCTTGGGGCCACGGAAGAAAAACCAGCGGAACATAGCCTTGATATCAGAGATATCTTTTTTATTAATGAATAATGAATCAGGTCCGAATAATCTCTTAAAGAAAGGTTGTTTGGAATTTTTCTTTGAGAAAAGGAAACGGATACTCATTACAAGTGTAATAAAGAAATATCCAAAAGTAACAATTGCACCTATCCTGTGAATTAATCCGGCTGTACTTATGCCGCCCAGTAGGTCCATTAAAGCTTTGCCCCATGATGTGTAATTGAACTTTAAAGGCAGACCTGTTAATGCAAGTGCAAGAAAACTGGTTACTACAAACAAGTGCAGTGTAATATGCAATGGTTTAAAGCGTCTGTAAACTTTCCGCTTAATTTTTATTTCTGATGCAGGGTATTTAGTTTCACCGGTAAAATCTTCAGCATTACGTTTCTGTTTCTTTTCAACGAATCCCCTGAATATCCACAGCATTGAGTGAATCCAGAAGAAAAGGAAAGTTCCTGCAAGCAGTATGTTCATAAATATTGTGATCCAGAACAACCCGGGGTATTTTTGGCTGTTATTTGGCTCTGCATGGGCTATGAATTTTGAAAAGCCGTCACTGGCTTCCTTATGGCACTGTTTACATGTATTGATTAAATTTGCAGAATTAACCGTTGAGCCTGAATCTTTTGCCGGAAGAATACTATGTGAACTATGGCAATCAGCGCAGCCTGCAACTTTTTCAGGATATCCAAGCCGTATATTCTTGCCGTGGTAGCTTTCAAAATATGATTTTGGTGCAATTGTAGTAACGCTGTTGCGTTTCATCATTTCTTCATCAGCATGGCATTTCATACAGGCCTGCGTGTGAAAGGTCCTTCCCTGAGAAACATTATCTATCTTGCTGATAGCATGTTTATTATGGCAATCAGTACAGCCCGGCGCATCATTCTTTCCGTTTTCAATTGCCTTAAAATGAACTGAATTAAAATAGGGTTTTTCTTTTTCATGGCACTGGCTGCATAATAAAGATGATTCCTTCTTGTTATTTTTTATTGAAGTGATCTTGTGAATATCAGCATGGCATTTTGAGCATGTTACAGGCAGCCTTGTTGAATTATGGATACTGGTTTCATGCTCTTTGGCAACAGTGCTGTGGCAGCCTGCACAGTTCATTGGTTTAAAAGAGACTATACAGCTTGTTTTGCCTTTTGAAATGTTATCAACCGGTTTGGCATCATCTTTAATATGGCAGGCAGAGCATAACAGCGATTTGTGTACTGACTTATTATATGAATCAGAAGAGATATGCTTATCATGGCACTGCATACACTCTGTATTTGTAAATGTACCTGTAGTTGTTTGAGCTTTAAGATCTGCTGTGCCGGATATTACCAGGTAAAGAATTAAATTTATTATTGCAATTAATATTTTCATACTCTCAATAAATTATTATTTAGCTGCACAATCCGCCTGAGCGTTTTTTCGTAGCTATTTTGATCTTTGGCGTAAATGCATCTTTTGGGAACAATTGCAGCAATTCAGATGGCGGTGATGATCTATTTATGGATTTTCCGGATATGGTTTTGCCTTCAAAAAGCTTTTCCCAGTCATGCAGACCGTTATCAAGAATATAAATATTATTGACACCCTGTACTTTAAGATATTTCCATGCCTGGATGGATTCCGGTTCATTATCAGCTATCAGTACAACTACTCCCTGTGCCGGAAGCTGCTGAAGAGGGGCTACATTTTCAGGATTCAGAAAATCCTCAGGTTTCGCGTTTTCAGAGCCGGATATATGGAATTTTTTAAATTCACTTTCACTTCGCAGGTCAATTGTTACAAGCTTGATCGCCGCTTCATTATAGGTCTTAATATATTCTAACGGGTGGATAAAAACATCGCGTGAGGAAAGCATGCCTGAATATTTAGCTTCCATCAGTGTCCATTTGCGTTCAGGGCCGGGCTGTCCAATTATCAAAACTATGACCGAAGTCAATACAAGCGCGGATGCGCCAAAAAGATATGAGCGTTTTGAAATACCCCATGACATTTTGGCACCGGTCTTTTTATTCCTGAAGTATTCCTCAGTTTTTTCTGCTCCGTAGAACATCATAATTGCCATCAGCACAACTGCAAGCAATGTAGCCCCTATTGACCAGCCAAGCCAGTCAGAAAGGAGATACCTTTCAGTAAATGAAGAATACCAGAAATTCTCAAATGCGGGCAATGATTCACCGAATAATCCTGCACCGAGAACTGTTCCACCCAGAAAGAATATTCCATCAATTTTAAAGCTGGCAGCAGATACAAGTGATGTGCCCGGGCAGTAACCGCCAACTATAAAACCAACACCCATAATGAGTCCGCCTACTATACCGGGCCACAGAAATGTTTGTGTTACTGAAATTTGTGAAAAATCCAGTATACCAACGGCTGCAGAAAGAAAGATCAACACGGCAGCAACTATGATAGCTGTGAACATGGTCTTGAGAACTGTCATTTCTTTAAGGTAAAACTGGGCTGCCAGCTTGCGGGAATCACCGAAACCGGCAATCTCCAGGGCTGCGCCAAAACCCATGCCAATAGCAACAAACACGGCATATCCGCCGAATTTTCCGAGAAGCGCAATTACATCTATAGGTAACATATCAATTGAATTTCTAATTTAATATTTTGGTTCAACCCACAGGCGGCGTACAAAATACGCAACCGCATAACCGCCGATAAATACACTGAACATAAAAGCCCAGCTTCCCAGCGAGAGAACTGCGCCGCCGGATAAAGCCTGCCCTGAAGTACAGCCGCGTGCAAATCTTGCGCCGTAGCCCATTATCAAACCGCCTATCAAGGCAAAAACGAGCCTAGTAGTATTTGAAATTTGCGGACCTTTAAATATCTCAACTTTCAGCCTTCCGTTTATCAGGGCGGATATCATTCCGCCTGCAAAAGTGCCTATTAAAAGAAATACACTTGCGTGATCAAGAGCATTGGTATCCCCGGCACCCATTAAAGCAAACGTACTCACCATATCTACGTGAGACTGCGCGAACAGTTTTGTAATTGCAACGTGAATTCTGCTTAGTGCGCCCGAAGCTCCCAGGCCGCTATGCGTTAATGCATAGGCTGCAAAAAGAACTACTCCCAGAATTGCTCCGGCAAAATACGGGTTCTTGTATGGTTTAGGAATTTTTTTCATGATTTTGTGATATTCAAAAAAGTTTATTTACCCGGACCCTGCAAAGGATCCTGTTTATATCCAAGCTCTGCCCAATTCATCCTGCTGTTTTTGGAATGACAGTCAACGCACGCTAATGCATTTTTACCTGTGCTTACCATATGGTTAATTGGCCAGTACATTTTTGTGTTTGTAAAACCGTAATTTCCGCTGTAAGGAAGATTGTTCATCTTTGCACCGGTTTCAAGCGCAAAAACCCAGTCAAATTTTGTCCAGTAACCGCCATCACCGCTTGTAATTGGAGGTATCAGGATATTGTTTGTAACATCATACGGCTGCTTTGCGTGATGAACCTTAAAAGGCCATATTTTAGAATTGGGGTCGTTCCTTGAGCCTAACGGATAATTGATATTGTGTTCCTCTTCATTATCTAGCTTATCTCCCATCACATACCTGTCCATCTTGCCATTAAACCATGCATAAGTTGGTATAACACCTTCTTCATATACGAACTCACCTTTTATTTTCAGGTATTCATGCGGACTGTCAACCCTGGTCGAATCCCCTGCTTTTGACCAGTCCCAGATCATTTTTGTGGGGAGCTTTTTTGCGAACTCAGGAATGTGGCATGTCTGGCAAGCAATTCTTGAAGTATGCTTGTTCAGCCTTTGCTCCTTATGAGGCTGGTCGGTATGGCATTTTTCACATGAAAATCTTTCAACATGTGTTTTTTCAGAATAAGTAGTATTCACTTTACCTGATATAAAATGATTGTGTGTTGTATGACAATCAACACACTGAAAGTTAAGCTTGCCCATGTGAAAATCAAGCTCTTTATTTGCATTGATAAGTGATTCATCAAGATCGCCATGTTTAACACCCATTCCGCCGCCGCCGCTGAAATGACATACCCCGCAGTTTTCCCTTGAAGGGCGCTGTACGCTTCCTGCAGCTACTTTAAGGTTTACATTACTGTTAGGCAGGCCATACTTTGATTTTGAATAAGTCCCCGAGCCGTCATGGCAAACGAGACAATCAACATTTTCTTCTTTGGTAAAATCAAAGTTCGCATCGCCCCAGCCATAACCTGCATGACATGTAACGCATGAGCCCCAGTTGCCAACAATGCTTATACAGAAATTGTTGATCTGGTTCTTTTTACCAAGCGGAATGGTTTTACCGTTCCTTTCCACATCACCGCTTATCCAGGTCCAGTGCGCAGTTTTCATAACTTCTTTCCCGCTTTCCGGGTGGCAGCTAATGCATTTTCTTGTAACTTCCTGCGGTGTGGCAATTGAATCCTTAAAATAAGCCGTATGGTCGAGATGCGGCAATACCCGGTTTTCAAGGGGATTAACCGGCTTGGGTACCTGATCATTTTCGGAGCGGGAATCTTTGTTGCACGATGAAACTGCCAGTACAAGTATCAGAGCCGCTCCGAAGTATCCAATCAAATATTTAACAGACTTTGTAATATTCATTTTTTTTCATTGTGAAGATCATAGATCCAAAAACATATTTGTTTATTCAGCAAAATACTGCCAATCACACAATTGCTTTGCTTAATATTTCCATGTTAAAGATAAGTGAAACAGCATTGTCTGCAGAGAAGAAGTACTATTATTGTATTCTGCAGCAATAGTGCTTGGATTGGAAGCAACAAGCTCTTTATTCAGCGCCATTTCGTATGCAAAGTTCACCGCGAATTTTGGTGAAAGATTCAGCGTTCCGCCTGCCATTACATGGTTTTCCACTATTGCAGGAAACACAGGAAACACTGTTGCTTCAGGCACCGGGTTTGTTCCGTAGGTATATCCTAAACGGAAAGTGAACATTTTGGAAATATCATACTCGCCGCCTGCGTGAATTATATATGAATCTTTCCATGCCATCGGGAAGTTAAGTGAAAACGCGCCCGTATTTCCCATCATTCTGTTTATATTTGCATTCTGCCCGCCGGTCATACTTAGCTCCATTTTTTCGAAGGCTTTTTTCCAGTTTAGCCATTCAAAATCCATACCAAAACGGAATTTTTTGTTTGGAGCAGCGTACGAAAAACCAAATGATATCTGCTGAGGCATTGAAAGCTTGTTCTCAAGATCATATGTGGCTTTTGCGCCAAGAGAGAGATCAATTCCCATTTGCGAAAATGCGGTCATAGCTGAATCCATAGCCTGCTGCTGAGTAATTCCCGGGTAATTTGTCATGTAGCCCATTACAACCCTGCCAAATGCGTCATTCATCTGGTATGTCATATCCATATCAGCTTTGCCGTTCTTGTATGTAAGATCAACCGGCAAGGTGTAGCTTAAGCCCAATGAGAACATGTCATTCACTTTGTATGCAAGTCCTATTTTACCGCCAAAACCAAATGCAGTAAGATCACTCATGTTAGCGTAAGCAGTAACTTCGCTGTAACCCAAACCGCCCTGGCTCTGCGGAGCAGAAAACATCTGGCCGAAGGTCATGCCGGTCTGTGGATTTACAACACCTTTCAGTTCATTTGGTGAAAGACTGTTAGGCATACGGAAATCCATCATGCTGTAATACATATGAGCCGAAAATCCTGCTGAGAAATTTTTGCTGAATTTGTAAGAAAGTGAGGGTCCACCCTGCATAACTGCAAATTTTGAGTAATACTCCTGCTGAACATAATTGCCTGCGGCATCTTTGAATAACTGGTGATTCAGTTTGAAATCAGAACCCATACCTCCGTTTGTGAAAAACCCGAGTCCAATAGTGAATTTGGATTTTTTGGGAGTATAAGTAACACCAAGAGAAGGAAGAGGGTAAGTTGCTGAATTTCCTTCTGCGGTGTTGATATTATTGGTGAATTTTAACTTGGGTATCATCATCGAAAAGTCAGCATCAAGCATGTTTTCCTTAAGAAATGAAATTCCCGCTGGATTGGTCATCAAGAGGCTTGTATTATCAAAGAAACCGGTTGATACACCTCCCCTGCCTGTGGTTTTAGCATCAAAACCTATCAGCCTGGTGCCATTTTGAGAGTAGATTCCGGATATGAGTAAGATGGATAGAAGTAAAAGACCTGTAACTTTCTTCATTTTTCCTTTTTTTGAATTATTTTATCAATTTTGTTAGTCGCTAATGGCAACTATACAAAGATAATACGCTCTGGTAACGATAAAATATGATTTGTTTCACTAAAAAATATGATTTTTGTCATCATTGTTGCTTTTGGCAACTTAATATCCCAAGAATGCTCACTTGACATTGGGAACTTTTTATAGTAAGTTGCCATTAGCAACTAAAAAGAATTACTCAAATCTAATTATGAAAAAGGCTAAGAAGTTCACCGCTATTGCTTTAATTGCTTCCGTATTCGCACTTCCGCTGATATCTTGCGGCAAAAAAGAGGATAAAACAGTAAATTACAATACTCCGGTAAATCAGAATAACGGGATCCAAAACCCGGTTACAAATAAAGAAACAAAAAGTAACCCCGAGCCGGTTAAAAATGAAAATATTAATAAAGAAAATAATACAAAAGGAACGACTAAAATGGTACACTTAACAGCAGCAGAATTCAAACAGAAGGTATTTAATTATGAAACACAGAAAGAATGGAAGTTCACAGGAAACGTCCCCGTGATCATTGATTTCTACGCGGATTGGTGCGGCCCCTGTAAAATGGTAGCCCCGGTTCTGGAAGAGCTTTCGAAAGAATATGACGGCAAAGTACAGATATATAAAGTAGATACAGAATCAGAACAGGAACTGGCGCAGGTATTCGGAATACGCAGTATTCCGTCAATTCTTTTTATCCCTATGGAAGGAAAGCCGCAAATGTCAATGGGCGCACTTCCCAAGGAAAGTTTTGTAAAAGCGATCAACGAAATATTACTTGTTAACTAAAAGATAAATACAGATCATGAAAAAGAACATGGGTTCAGCAGATAAAATAATAAGAGTACTTATTGCGATCGCAGTATTTGCTCTCTATTTTACAGGAACGATTTCCGGAACATTGGGAATTTTACTTATGGTATTCGCTGTTATATTTGTATTAACAAGTCTTATTGGCACTTGCCCTCTATACTTGCCATTAGGCTTGAATACTTTAAGGAAAAAATTAAAGAGTTAACAGTAATATGATAGACAAATACGTGAAGAACAAATTTCTTAAGCTTGGAATATATGGAATAATTGGCGGATTAATTGGATATGCTTACTATTATTACGTAGGGTGTTCCAACGGCTGTCCGCTAAGCTCAAACTGGTATATTACCACAGGATACGGATTCGCTTCGGGACTATTACTGGGATTACCTCCAAAGAAAAAACCTGAAGATACCGGAAAGACTCCGGCATAATTTTCCCGATCAGCATAGCATTCATCATATACTTTACTGCATTTAAGAATAAAGCCTGTATTTTACAGGCTTTTTTTATAACTGTTAATTTCGCTTTGAGAAAACAAATATATCACCAGATTCTCCTGATTTCAACATCCTGGTACTATAGTAAAAGCCAATCAGGACTAAAGTCCGTTTGCGGGGGGACTATTCCCCCGCTCTAAAGAGCGGGGCTACAATATTACGTATCACCCTAGTAAGCATGTAACCACGCGAGCATAAATCTATACATACTGCTCATAGAAATCGATTCGTGCAATTCGTGGTAAAATCTTTACCAGTACCCTGTTTCCCAAACTCCAGTTTGTCCATAGGACTCCCTTGGAGGGAAACTTAACATGATATCACTCCGATTTTATCATCACCAGTATCATCTTAAAGGCTGAAACAGCTTTAAGTGAATGCGGCTCGCCTGCCGGCATTATGATTGCGTTTCCGCCGCTAAGCAAATACTTTTTCCCTGAAATTGTTATTTCCGCTTCACCATCTGTTATCTGAACAAATGCGTCAAACGGCGCAGTATGCTCACTTAAACCTTCACCCTTATCGAATGCAAAGAGAGTAATGTTTCCTGATGACTTTTTGAGAAGAACTTTGCTCACAACAGCTCCATGCTGGTAACTGAGTAATTGGTTCAAATTTAAAATTTCCGCTTCGGTTTTCATTGAGAAGTTAATTGATTTATGATTACAGAACTATGCGTATTCTATTTTTCGTGTTTGATTATTCGTGTATCTGTCCGTATACAAATATACAATATGCATTAAAGGAATCAATTGACTTATATCAATTTCATTCATAAAAAAAGCCCGTCTTTTCAGACGGGCTGTGAAGAAATGTTCAATAATTTTTCAATCAATTAACTATTAAACACAATTTAGAGGCAATCATTTCTTGGAAAATTCCCCATCGGCTTTGATCCTTACTTCATCACTGATCGCGAAATCAGGAAAGGTGGGTCCGATGTTAAAATCCGACCTCTTTAATGTCCCCAGTATCTGCAGACCTGCCACATCGGCGTTATTTGCCATTGGGTTCTGAATCGTACCACGGTGAATAAGCTCAACTGTGATCTCTTTTGTAATACCGTGCATTGTTAAGTTACCTTTAAGCTTAAAGCTTTTATCCCCTGATTTCTCAATTGATGTGCTCTTGAATGTCATATTTGGATATGTTGCCGCATCAAAAAAATCAGCTGATTTAAGATGTTTATCCCGCGCTTCAATTCCGGTATTAATAGTATTAATGTCTGCCGTCATTTCAATTACAGCATCGCTAAAATCAGCCTGGGATGATGTTACTGTCACATCAAAAGATGTGAAGTAGCCTGTTACATCAGCTATTGATAAGTGCGTTACTACAAATCCCAGCTTAGAGTGGTTCGGATCCTGTTTCCAAACGGTCTGAGCATTAACGTTAAATGTAACAAATACAGCAATTAAAGCAAGAAGCAGTGAAATTTTTTTCATTACTAAGTAGTGTTAGTTTAAAAATGGTGGTTAGTTCTTATGTGTTGCAACACATATATAATCATAAAGTTCCCGATTTCCGGGAATTTTTAATAATTATTAAAATTTCTGATAAATGTTATTAGTAAGCAGTACATGCAGAGAAGTGCCTTAATTCAATTGATTTACTTCCGTGAATGTATGAAACCCCTGTAAGGAATAACAGACTGCACAGAGATAAACGCTCCGGGATCAATTTTCTCAACCGTCTTAATTATCTCAGATCGGCGTTTTGCCATAACTATCAGAACCAGAACGGCAACGCCGCTTCTGGCTCCTTCTCCTGGAACAATTGTTACGCCAATTTTAAGCGACCTTAATTTGTCAGCCACAGCATCTGTGTGATACTTTGAGATCACATATATCTGCAAATAACCCGTCCCAAATTTGTTTTCAATTGATACGCCTGCAATGGTACCTAAAGCAAATCCTGCGGAGTATCCAAGTATATTCCATGTGTTATCAAGGTTCTGCATTATATATCTCATTGCAGCAATCCATATCATCACTTCAATAAATCCATAAACAGCGGCCCGGTATTTGTGTCCTTTAACAACATTCAGCATCCTTAACGTACCCAAAGATACGTCAATGATCCTCGCACACATAATAAAGAACATACCGGCAGAAATACTCAGTAAGTTCATTGTAATACCCTTCTAAAAATCTTCTGTTACACCAGCTATCATTTTATCTTCGCAAAATGAAAAATGTTCTTTATAAATTCTGTAAAAATACAGCTCATCTTTCCCTCTTATATTGTGCGGAGCCTGCGAGCTTTCATAAATAAACTCATTGTCGCTTATTTCTGTTTCAGCGATCTTTCTGAATAATTCTTCAGCTCCTGAGCCTTCTGAAAACTTCAGTTTATCTCTCCATAATATCTCTTCAGGGAGGTAGTCCTTAAATGCCTTCCTCAGCAGGTATTTTTCTATCTTGTCATCTGTAGCACACCTGAATTTTATCGGTATGCTGTGAGCAAATTCCACAAATTCATGGTCAAGAAAAGGAACACGTGCTTCTATTGAGTGAGCCATGGTCATCCTGTCTGTTCTTTGCAGATTGACATTGTGAAGTGACCTGGTCAGCCTCACAAGTTCATCATTCAGTTCATTAGAACAATTCAGATTCTTTAGGTAATGATACCCGCTGAAGAGTTCATCTGCGCCTTCACCTGTTAACACAACTTTGATCTTGCCTTTTGCGGCCCTGGCTACAAAATAATTAGGAAGCGCGCTTCTTACAAGCGGAGCGTCAAATGACTCAAGGTAATATATGACATCATGAATGGAATTGCGCATTTCCTTTTCTGTATATATATATTCATAATGTTTTGAATTCAGAAAATCCGCTACTTTTCTGGCTGCGAGAAGATCTTCGCTGCCCTCGGTTCCCACCGCAAATGTGTGCAGCTTATCAACATACGGGTTCATTAATGCCGCAATAATGCTGCTATCAAGTCCGCCGCTGAGAAAGATCCCCACAGGTACATCAGAAACAAGCCTGCGCTTTACAGAAACGAATAATTTCTGTCGAATCATCGAGCAAATCTCATCTTCATCTGTGAGAAAAGGACTTTCAGAGGAATCTATTGAATAGTACTGATGAAACCCGGTTATGTTTGAGTAATAATAGCCCGGGGGAAATTCACTGATATCTTCAAAGCCTTCAAGTGATTTGATTTCAGATGAAAATGCCATAACTCCGTTCTTGCTTCCAAAATAAAGAGGTTTGATCCCGACCCTGTCTCTTGCGGCAAAAATGCTGCCGTTATCGTTAATAACGAAAGCAAACATTCCGTTAAGCAGTTTCAGGCAATCATACCCGAATTCTTCAAACAAATGAAGCAGTACTTCACTGTCAGAATCGGTTTTAAATTCATGATTACCGAGAAATTTCTTTCTTAATTCCCTGTAATTATAAATTTCTCCGTTACATATTATGCTTTTTTCCCCGGTTTCGTTAAAAATAGGCTGCTTCCCGCCTTTGAGGTCAATTATTGAAAGCCTCGTGTGTCCAAGTATTATTCCGTTCCCGGAAAAAAAGCCATACTCATCGGGCCCCCTGTGTCTTAACTTCTGGGTCATACTGTAAATATCAACCGGATCATTGGTTCCGTACAAAGCTGTTATTCCGCACATGTTATCATTTCCTTTCTGTTCTTAAAAAGTGAAATTACAATTTCCCTTTTTCATTTAATATTTTATCTGTTCTTTCTTTTTCTTTGATTATTCTCCCGGTATTTTCCTCAACGGCGTACCACGCGCCTTCAATGAGGCTGGTAGTGATCTCGCCGCAAAGGTGAACATTTCCCCTGAAATGGGGCGCATCAAGTAATCCGTATTTTATTGCCTTTGCAATAACATTCGCATCACCGTGCGGGTCATCTGAAACATTACCGCCGAAAGTTTTTAAAGCTTCCAGCAAAATTGCCGCCTCTTCAAGCAGTTCATCTCGCCTGTTCTTAACTGCCGGGTCATTTTTCATATCAGGCAGCCCGTCAAGGCAGTTGTGCAGAACGCCATGTGCAATATTACAGCTTTCAATGAGCTCACCCGGATATGTGGCATGGTCACCTTCACTAAATCCAACTACATGGAGTATGTGCGGCTCTAAAGCCAGGCTCATCGCAATTGATGCAGCAAGCTGGCCTTTTGCAATTGCCGGCACAGGGAAAAAATGCGCTATCCCGGCCCTTACTTCCCTGTATACTTTAAAATCCCCGTCTTCAAGAGATTCGAGTAATGTTCTTTTTGCAGTCATCTTGGCAATATCCATAACAGGGTATGTGCCGGGCGGAGTATTAAACATGAACTGGGATACGTAACTTTTTACTCCCATCTTCTTTGCGTTATATGCCGCCAAATAGCTCATAACTACAGCCAGTGAATCATGCGCATCTCTTAGGCTCCACTGGTGTGACTCATTAACCTCAACGGGAATGTTTTTATCGGCATACCACTTCATAACATTCCTGTTTTCGGTTATTGCATCATACAAACTTCGTTCAGATCTTCCGTCTATGACGCTGTACCAGCACAGCGGAATTGCAGCCCATGCATTATTGATTGTTTCAACACTCATTTCGGCCCATTGCAGCAAATCATTTGTTCCGCTGTAACAACGCATAAGCGGGAAGTTTCCGCACCTGGAAGCTTCATAAATTGCTTTCAGGTGTTCCGGTTTTCTTACAGGTACACCACCTGCTCCGTCCATTGCAGGATTCATTTCAGACTGGTTAAAGAAGAATTCCTGGGCATTCTGGTCTGTTCCCAGCGAAAGCACGTCAAGCACTTCTGCTTCGGCAATTTCTTTCACTCCTTGTATAGTTTCTTCAACATTGGGTCTGCCAAAATGATGGCGCAGCAGCGGGTATGGATATTTTTTATTTATCCTGCCAATAAGAGAATTTTCCTGTGATACATCATCAGCTTTATTATCGCTGCCTCTAAGGTATGCTTTAATTTCTCTTATTGATTCAGTACCCGAAAAGACCTTTTCAAACAATCCCGATCTTTTCGCAGCCTCTGCCGCAGGCGGCGTTCCGCCAAAAATAAATTTAATTTTGTTCAATTTATTTTCTTTGATCTTTTTTTTCAGGTCCTCAAACAAAAGTGCCGCAACTTCCGGTGTTAGCCTGTAGCTCACAGCTGCCACCAGCGGTTTCTGTTTAATGATCTCTTCTGCAAAACGGTCTACCGGAACCGCGGGACCTAACGATACTGTCCTGAATCCTTCTGATTCTGCCAGCTTGAGAAAATGATGCAGTCCGCCTATATGTACACAGCTGCCCAAAGCAGCTCCAAGTATCAATTTTTCTTTCATCTTCACCTTCCTTTTCTATTTCTTTAAATCTGCCTGTCCTATAGATAACAGCCTTAGTTCCTTAAGGCTCATATCTGCTATACCCAGTTTTTCCACTGTTCTTCCGGTTTCAAAATAATTTATGCCGTTAAGCGATGAAGCAAGATAGATAAGTGAATTAATTGCGGGAGTTTCCACTTTGAATTTTTTGCCCAGGGATGCTATTGGTACAAGACTTTCGGGGACATCTTCATTCAGATATCTCATATCAAGTGTTGGCGGAGCCATTATTCCCCTGTACCCGGGGTTAGAATGGACTGCTTCATACAGGTCTTTACCTACGGCACCGTACGCAAGGTAAAGCCATTCCCTTGCAGTCATTGCGCGGATACCAAGCGCAGCCGCGACCGCCACCCGTTCTTTATCAACTTCTTCAAGAACTCTTGCCACAGAACGGGTTATTCCTTCAACGTAAAACTGGAACTCGTTTATATCTTCGATCCAGCCGGCATTTAAAATACTTATAGCCGGATGAAATACAGCCCCGATGTTATCAAAACTGGTTTTAAAAATATTATCTCCCGGAACGAATTCATTATACGCCGGCTTCAGCTTTTCAATAACAATAGGTATCTTATGCGCTCTCACAGAAGCTATCGGAATCGAATTCTTAACACGGAAAATATGAACATGTCCGGGTCCGACAACCCTTGATGCATAAATAAAAGTTTGAGCTTCAGCAATGATAACATCAGCTTTAACTTTGTGCCTGATCAGGATCTGCTTAAATTCAAGCGCGCCGAATGTTCTGCCCGGGTGCAGAATAACTATCTGGCCGTCACGCAAGTGAGGCGCGCATTTTTCTGCCATAAAATTGTGCGCATTTGCCGGTACGACAACCATTATTATATCAACACCATCCAAAGCCTGTTTGATATCTGTTGTCGCAGTTTTTATGATCCCGTCACCTTCAATTTCACCATCTAGCTTTATCAGTCCGGTCGCTTTTATTCCCCATAATCTTTCTGCACTCCTGTTATAAAGATTTACGGTAAAACCCATTAATGCCAGGTGGCCTGCCATTGCTAATCCGCCATGACCTGCCCCCAAAACCGCGAATTTTGGTTTTGTATTTCCGCTTGTTTGCTTCAAAGAAATAACCTCCTGTAATTAATTTTATTTTGAGATTATTGTTATGTGAGATTTTTAAAAAAAGAACTCTTAAGGAATACTGTTAAAATAAACAGAAAGTATATTGTTATTACTTACAAAATAAAATTTTGACATTAAATCGCAAGTTAAATACGATGTATTTCTATTAAAAAACACCTAAGTTACTATTTTTACACTAAACTTTTTTAATTAAGAATTAAAATAATATTTAAATGAACTCCGTAAACTTAAATTGATCTGAATGATCTCGGCAGTGATCAGATCATCCAACATTAAACAATCTGCAGCAGATAAAAAGATCTGAATCTACTTGCTGCGGATGGCTTAATATTGCGCAGATTTTTTTGTTTTAATGACCGTACAGCTTAAGACAGCAGAACCCACACAAGTGAAAGCTTTTAAATAACAAACTGAAATAAACAATTTTTAATCTATTTAAAAAATAAATAATTGTAGTTAAATTATCAGAATACTTTTTTGATCAATCTAAAAAACAGAGTATGGATATAGATAAAGCAACTGCAGCAATGATCGAAAACCTGCAGAAAAACACCGGAAAATCTCTGGATGAATGGGTGAAAATTGTGCAGAAGGAAAATTTTGCCAAACACGGTGAGGTGATCAAATTCCTTAAAGAAAAGCATAAATTGACCCACGGATATGCCAACCTGGTGGCGCATAAGTCAAAAGGTTCAGATGCCGGGTCTGTTGAAAACAAGGATTCACTTATCGATGCCCAATACAAAGGCAAAGAACATTTTATTCCGTTGTATGAAAAGCTGATGAGTGAGATCAATAAATTCGGGAATGATATTGAGACTGCGCCCAAAAATGCTTACGTAAGCCTGCGCAGAAAAAAACAATTTGCCTTACTTCAGCCGACAACTAAAACCAGGTTTGAAGTTGGAATAATTCTTAAGGGTCAGGCCCCAAAGGGCAAACTTGAAGAAATAAAAAGCGCCAGCTCCATGTGCAGCCACAAGATAAATATTAGTGATATAAAAGATATTGATAAAGAAGTTATTGACTGGCTGAAAAAGGCTTATGAAAACGCAGGATGATAAATTTTAACCAAATCTAAATATGATCAACAAGGAAATAAAGGAATACAACAACGCACAAACAACAACAGATAAGAAAATTTGTAATTTACTCGCGGAAGAGATAAGCAAGAATCTGCCAAAGGCTGAAAATAAAATATGGCACGCGCATCCCGTGTGGTTTATTGAAGGGAACCCGGTTGTTGGTTACCACAAGCTTAAAGATAGCGTTAGATTACTGTTCTGGAGCGGACAATCGTTTGATGAACCGGGATTGAATGCTGAAGGCTCATTCAAAGCCGCGGAAAAAAGATATATATCTCCTGATGAAATCAAAGTTACACACCTCAGGCGCTGGCTTAAAAAGGCTCGTGATATTCAGTGGGATTATAAAAACATTGTAAAACGAAAAGGCAAATTAGTTAGACTAAAATAGACCATAAGACTGCTTCGGCAAGAAACTCCTCGCAGAGTGTACCATTTCTCTATAAAGTCTCCCCCAACGTCTCCACAGAGTCTCCTGTAAAAGACTCTGCGACAACTGACGCCGTAGGCGTCACACATATATAGAAAAAAAATTAACAAACGAAACCGACACCAGAGGTGTCGCGCACAGATTAACAATAATCAAGGTTCATCATGTTTGATACCTACCCCAAAAGGGCTCCTCCGGAGCGGCATCGTTTTATTTACCACCTCCTTTCTATAAATGTGGAATCCAAACGGGATTCTTTAACCCTGATTCCCAATCCGCACGGCGGACCAATTTTTAACCCTGTTTCCCAAACTCCAGTTTGGAAACAACAAATTGTGCAATTCGCCACGACTTTCGGTTTTTGAAAGTTGGTTAATCTTTACTCATTATTACCCATCAGAAACGTTTATTCACCCCAAGCCGTTATTATTTTTACCTTTAATTTTTTCATTTAAACAGTTAATTTTAACATCCAATTTCACAAAATTCAATATTTATTTGGTTCAACAGCAGTAAGCTGTCTGTTTGTACTTTTCTAATTTGTAACTTAATCTCTAAACTATAATCTATTCTATATTATGAGTAACACTAACGGAAACGGCAAATGCCCGGTTACACGGGCAAACGGATTTGCGGGCGCGGGCACAAGCAACCGTGACTGGTGGCCAAACCAGTTGAGGCTTAATGTACTTCGTCAGCATTCAGAGCTCTCAGATCCAATGGGAAAAGATTTTAACTACCCAGAAGAATTTAAGAGCCTTGATTACCAGGCTATAAAAGAAGACCTGAAGAAATTAATGACTGATTCACAGGATTGGTGGCCGGCTGATTTTGGTCACTATGGTCCCCTGTTTATCAGAATGGCATGGCACTCGGCAGGCACATACCGCACAGGCGATGGCCGCGGCGGAGCCGGGCAGGGACAGCAGCGTTTCGCTCCTTTAAACAGCTGGCCGGATAATGCCAATCTAGATAAAGCACGCAGACTGCTTTGGCCCATCAAACAGAAATACGGCAAAAAAATTTCGTGGGCTGATCTAATGATATTGACCGGAAACGTTGCGCTTGAATCAATGGGATTCAAAACCTTCGGTTTTGCCGGAGGCAGAGAAGACGTATGGGAACCTAACCAGGATGTTTATTGGGGAAGTGAAGCAAAATGGCTTGAAGCAGATAAACGCTACACAGGCGAGCGTGATCTTGATAATCCCCTTGCAGCAGTGCAGATGGGATTGATATATGTAAACCCCGAAGGACCAAACGGAAATCCTGACCCCGTTGCAGCGGCAAAAGATATCCGCGAAACATTCGCGCGCATGGCAATGAATGATGAAGAAACTGTTGCGTTAATTGCAGGCGGACATACTTTTGGCAAAACTCACGGCGCGGGTGAGGCAACTCATGTTGGCGTTGAGCCTGAAGGCGGCGATATTACAGAACAGGGCCTTGGATGGAAATGCGATTTTAATACCGGTATAGGATGCGATACTATCACAAGCGGACTTGAAGTTACGTGGACAACAACTCCCACAAAATGGAGCAATAATTTCTTCTGGAATTTATTTGGTTATGAATGGGAGCTTACAAAGAGTCCTGCTGGAGCAAACCAGTGGAAACCTAAAGGCGGAATGGGCGCAAACACTGTACCGGATGCACATGATCCGGATAAAAGACAGGAACCCAGGATGCTTACAACTGATCTTTCGTTAAGGTTTGATCCTGTATACGAAAAAATCTCAAGGCGTTTTATGGAAAATCCTGACCAGTTTGCTGACGCGTTTGCACGGGCATGGTTTAAGCTTACACACCGCGATATGGGTCCGCGTGCGCGCTACCTTGGACCTGAAGTACCGGAAGAAGTTCTCATCTGGCAGGATCCTATCCCCGCTTGCGACCATGTGTTAATTGA
>JBHEKV010000154.1:0-7525 GCA_041859235.1 Ignavibacteria bacterium
AAATCAGAACTTGTAGAGTTCTTGAATATACAGTTACTTATTTCAACCGCACCGGGTGAACCGAAAGGATTGTAATTATCCGTTATATTTATTCCGTTTACTGCATTCTGGAATGTGCAGTTCTTTAATGTATCATATGCAATACCGTCAAGATAGATGCCGTCCCAAGCTTGGGTTGAATCAAGTGAAGTTATCTTAACATTATCGCATTTGATTCGTGAGCCATTTTGAAATACCAGTTTTGTGAGCTTTCCTAATCTTAACTCAGAATGTGGGTTCATTGTAAAAACAGCAGAGCTATCAAAAACAATTGTTGTACTATCCGGAAATTCGACTATTGCGCTGTCTTCTATAGTTACGTTTCCACCAATAAATGGAGAATGAGATGGTGAGCAGTAATTATATATTCCTCTACGTTCATATATTATATTTACATTCCCATTGACAGTTGCATTTACAGTTCCGTAATTACAAAATTTACCGCCATTCCTGACATACAAAGTACTATTTGGCTGGAAAGTTAGGATTGCATTGTCAGAAACAATAAACTTTGCCCCGTTTTCTATATAAATAGTTTTGTCCGGTTTTAAATAAGCACGATGTCCCGATGTAATACTGAAGTTCAAATAAAGACTGTTAAAATTAATATGTTGAGAAAAACCATTATAGTCCTTTGCATCTATTGGTAGATACAAATATGAATTATAATTAGTTTCTGTCGTTGTTTTAAAATTGCCTTTATTCTGAGGGCGTGTCCATACTTCTAATTCTGGAGTGATTCTATTAATTTGATACCAAATTTTTAGATCTCTATTCGCAGGATTTTCCCAAATATAAATATCTTGACCTGAAAATCTAAAAGTTATATCATTATCGCTATTATACTCAAACCATACATCATTATTATGTTCATATGGATAATCCCAATCACTGAAATCAATGAAACATTCGTCAATTTTTTGGGTTAACTTATCATCTGGATCTACATTCCAAAATTCAATCTTGTATTTACCATAACCAATTATACTATCACATAAAGAACCTTGCACAGCCGTGAAATCATGGTTTAAAGTAAATCCATTTGTAAACCAACTAAAAAAGCCTGTTACTTTTGGCAATTTCTTATAACCGCCAAAAATATGATTTTCTTTATCATCGAAAGGTAGGGAAGCTTCTGATGAATATCTGAAATCTTTTATATCTGAAGTTGTTTTACCGTTAAAAACAAAACCTACCGGAATAACTTTAACAAAAATGTCTTTAGTTGTACTTCTGTTAGCGATAAAAATTTCTGCAGCAGGTGCCGGATCATCATCAAAACAATAAAATGTTTGAGTTAAGATTAACGTCAGCAATGTAAAAGTTTTTAAGTATTTCATATGATAAGATATTATAAGTTGTTAAATTATTTAATTAGTATTACACTTCTAACCTCTTTCTGTTCTTTGTTTGTAGTTATTGAGATAAAATATATACCACTCGGGTAAATTGTTCCGTCAAATCTGATTATATGCTTACCAAAATCATAATATTTTTTAGTTAAAACTTGGACCTCCTTTCCAAGAATATTATAAATTTTAACAGTTAAGTACTCACGTTTATTCATTTCAATAAGAATATTAGTAACAGGATTAAAGGGGTTAGGATAAACATTTAATATTTGGAAACTTGTCGGAAATATTTGCTGATTATTTATTATTCCAATGGGATTTAAGATCCCGTTCTTATCTAATTTTAAAACATACAAATATTGCGGATCTGAAAGAGTGTTTGTAATAACCGGTGAATCAAATGCATCACCGCTGATAACAAATCCGCTATCGCTTGTTTGATCAATTGCAAATCCTCTTAAGTGGAGAGTATCTTTTTTATAGAATTTTTCCCACAACCTGTTACCACTTTCATCAATTTTTAATAAAAATATTTTATTTGTATCCCCTAAAGGCAAATCTGTACTGAAACCAGTAACATAAAATGAATTATCATATTTACTTTCAATCGCATTCTCTCCATAAAGCATTTGATAAAAGGTATTTGTATCACCGTATATTTTTGACCATTGTAGATTACCCAAGCTATCTGTCTTGAGAAAATATAGCTTAATATTTTGATTGCTATACTCAATGTTTCCAAATGCCAAAAAACCATTGTCATAAGTCTGAAATACTGAAAGACCATAATCGAAGATCTGGCTCCCAAAATTTCTCGTCCAAACTGTATCTCCAAGTGAGTTAATTTTTATTAATAAAAAGTCACCATTATCATTTATAGTTTTCCCACCAATTAGAATATAACCATTGTCATTTGTCTGAAATGAATTTCTTAAACCTAGAATCGCATTTTGGACTGTAATCATTTTAGACCACAGTTTGGTTCCATACTGATCAATTTTTGTATAATAAGCAGAGCGAACAGAAGGTATTCCAAATCTTGTCAACCCACACACTAAAAAACAGCTATCATTTGTGTTAATTATGTTATAAGCGTATATATCATAACCGGGTTCTTCAATTTCTTTAGCCCAAATTTGACTACCGCTTGGTGAATATTTTGTAATGTATAAATAATAATCGTAACCTATTGCTACATAATTTCCATCAGGCGATTCTACAATCGAATGCATTTGTGTATATGGTGTGTATCTTGTCCATAAAGTATCACCCAAAGGATTCAATTTACTGATGAAGCCACCGTAATTATACCTCCCACCTGTAACAATATAATTACCATCTGTAGTTTGTTTAATTGAAGTACCGGTTGTAGCAATAGACTTCAGGTAAGTTTTTTCCCACGTTATACTTTGACTAAGACTATTGCTTGATATCAAAACAAATAAAACAACAAGTAAAACAACATATTTTAAAGGTTTTTTAAATGTATTCAGTTGATTTTCAGATTTTTCATTCATAATTATTACTTTTAATTAAATTTTTTCGCAGGAATAAAACTTTCTGAAAAATTGAAAGTTTAGAGAGTAAGTTTAATTAAAATAATACACTTTTTAGCTTTTTGCAATATTAAAGCAAATTGTAATTAATAAACAAAATTTAAAAAAATGATATATTTACGGTATATTTCAGCATCAAGGCTCGGGTATCTACAAACTTCATTAGATAGTTATGGATTCAATACAAATATAATACTCCAATTGAGGCAGAACAATGATTTAGGTCATAAAAAAAGGCGACCCTTGCAGATCGCCTCTTCAATATGTCAAAAATCATTTACTGACTCTTTTCACATCTCACGTTCCAGCGTTTTTTGCTGGTCCCGCGCTTATGCTTAGCGGGATCTCGTCTTACTCCAATTCATATTCTTTAATCTTCTTGTAAAGGGTTTTGCGGTCGATGCCAAGAATCTTTGCAGCCTGAAGCTTGTTCCAGCCGTTCTCTTCAAGCACTTTGCGGATATGCACTTTTTCGAGGTCTTTTAATTCCATATTACCGCCCATTGAAATATTTTCTTCATCATTGCCGTTTGAAACCAGGAACCTGAAGTTATGCCGCCCGAGCATATCAGTATCAGATGAAATAAGCGCGCGCTCGATAACATTTTCAAGCTCCCTTACATTCCCCTGCCAGTGGTGATGAGCGAGTACTTCAATCGCATCGCCTTTCAGAGCGAATTGTTTGTTCATCTTTGCTGAAATTTTCTTCACGAAATGATCGGCTAGCAAAGCAATATCATCTTTCCTTTCATCAAGTGATGGCAGTGAAATTGTTACAGTCGCGACCCGGTAGAACAAGTCCTCACGGAATTTCTTTTCATCTATCATTTCCCTGATATTGCGGTTTGTTGCGCTCAAAAGTCTAACATCAACTTTCTTAACTTTATCGCTGCCAAGCGGTTTAATTTCCCATGTTTCAATTACGCGCAGTAATTTTGACTGAAGGTTAAAGGGCATTTCGGCAATTTCATCTAAAAGCAGAGTGCCTCCGTGCGCAAGCTCAAACACTCCTTTTTGTGCGTCAATGGCTCCCGTGTACGCGCCTTTGGTATGACCGAATAGCTCGCTCTCAAGCAAATTATCGGGTATGGCGCTGCAGTTTATTGCAATAAAAGGTCCCTCGCCCCTGGGTGAATTATGATGTATTGCACGCGCAACAAGCTCCTTGCCGGTACCGCTTTGCCCTTCGATCAGAACATTGGCGTCAGTCCTTGCCACATTCCTTATCATTTCATACACCTGCAGCATCTTCCTGCTTTTGCCGATAATGCTGCTGAACGAAGCGGTGTCATCAACCTGCGAGCGCAGGTTGGCTACTTTTTTATTCAGCTCAATATTTTCAATTGCTTTATCAAACTTCAGGATGAACTCTTCGAGATTAAACGGCTTTCCGATATAATCAAACGCACCAAGCTTCATTGCTTCTACGGCGGAATCAATAGAACCAAATCCCGTTATCATTATAAATAACGTGTCATCTTTCTTGGCCTTTAACAGGTCCAATCCGGAAACATCAGGCATTTGAAGATCAGAGATCACTATATCGAATTCGTCATTTTCGATCATGGAAAGGGCAGCTTTTGAATCGTTTTCAGTTAACGGGTTGTATCCCTTTTTTTCAAGTACTTTTTTCAGAAGTATCGTGGAATTTATCTCGTCATCAACAATTAATATTTTGATATCCTGTGTAATTTCAGCTTTCTCCGTGGAAATATTATTCTGCAAAATTCAGATTTCATTACAAATATAAATATGTTTATCATATCAAATTATGATAAAAATCATATCACTTATTGATGAACATCATAAATAACCTCATTTTCAGCAAAATTTTAATAGGTGGTGTGTAATTTAGCCACACGTCAATTAAAACCCCTAAAAAATATGGTATTTATCCACACTTTTTTTGGCACGCTATTTGAGTATATAATAGATAGAAAATACAAAACAAAATGACTAAAAATAACAAATATTACACCAATAACTTAGGAGGAAACATAATGAAACGGACAGGGACTTTCTTACTTTTTATGGTTCTATGTGCCGGATTGGTAATTGGAGCACCGAGGGTTAAAATAGTTACAGAATACGTAACTCCTCAAATGCTTGCTACGAATTCTGCATTTACACAAGATTCAACTGTTGCCAGCGGACTCAGATCTGTAGCCAAAGGAACTTTTGTTTATTTAAGAGCATGGAACTTTGGAGATACCGCTGCAATACAAACAGCTAACTGGACAATGCTCGTAAAACCGGCCGGTTCAACTGCAACATTGCAGGGTTTAACCGGATTACCGACATGGCAGAAATTCAAAGCTGACCTCACAGGTACATACCAGGTACAGGTATCGGTAACTACATCAACAGGTTCAAAAGATACAACAGTTACTGTATACGCATCTAACTATGTTGGCGTTGGCGGATTTGATAACGTACCCGCAGCTTTCCCCAACTGTATGAGCTGCCACGGAACAACACCGCAATTTCAGGATATCTTCAACAGGTGGAAAGTTACCGGCCACGCAACATCATTTAAGACAGGAATATCCACATTAAATTCAGGTTTTGGGACTTCATGTTTTAAATGCCATACGATGGGTTACGATCATAATATAGTCGCAAACAACAATGGATTTGATGACAAAGCAAGAGATCTTGGATGGAACTGGAGTTCATATTCACCGCCAAAACCGGGCAACTGGGATACAATTAAGAACAGGTTCCCCGAATTAACAAAATTCGCAGGCGTAGGATGTGAAAGCTGCCATGGACCCGGAAGTGAACATGCATTCGGCGGCGGCGATACAACAAAGATGATGAAATCAGTTAACGCAGGCGTTTGCGGTCAGTGCCATGATTCACCGCCAAATGCACCGATCTTCACACAGTGGAAGAATGCAAAACACTCAAACGTTGTATGGAGCTCATCATTTGCACAGAATAATAACGGAACTAACGATCTTGGTAACTGTATAAGATGCCACGACGGACAGGGTTACGTTAATTTCACAAAAGGAATAGGAACAAATACCAACGGTAAAACAGTTGCCAGCCATGAAATGGTATCATGCGCATCCTGCCATGACCCGCACGGTAACAGCAACAACGCTTACTTAAGGAACAGGCCCGCAGGCAGCGATACGCTTGCAAACGGTTATCATTATACAGGCGTTGGCAACGGCGCAACATGTATGGATTGCCATAAATCAAGAAGAAATACTGCAACATACGTAAATACAAGAGTAACCAGCTCAACCTGGGGACCGCATCACAATTCACAGGCTGATATTTATTTGGGACAGAACCTCGCTACATTTGGAGGCGCGCCGTACAGGTCAACACAGCATTTTGCATTCCTGCAGAACGCATGCGTAACATGCCATATGGCTCCTACAGATACAGCGGCTGCAAACAGGGATAAAGTAGGCGGACACGCATTATTCCTGCACAACGAAGCTACAAATTACGATCACATGAAAGCTTGCCAGAGCTGTCACTTTGGAAAAACAAAGTTTGATGACTTTATTGCAGATGCAGATTACGATGCAGACGGAACAACAGAACCATGGAGAGGTGAAGTTGCAGGATGTTTGACAAAACTCGCAATGCAGCTTCCGCCCGTTGGAGTAGATTCAGTAGCATGGCAGTTGATCGCGGCAGATTCGAACAACGTTACTTTAAGGAAAGCATACATTAACTACCTCTCTATCAGAGACGGTTCTGAATTTGGTATGCATAACGCTAAATATGTTATCGATGCATTGGTAGCTTCAAGGAACGCGCTTATTGGAATCACAACAATTTCTTATGAAGTGCCTGAGAGATTTGAATTAACACAGAACTATCCTAACCCGTTCAACCCTGTAACGAGATTTAAGTTCTCGCTGCCAAAAGAAAGCGATGTACAGATAGTAGTGTTCGATATTATGGGCAGAGTAGTAAAAGTGCTCGCGAAAGAAAAATACTCAGCAGGCAAGTATGAAGTTGACTGGAACGGAACGAATTCTATGAATAGCCAGGTAGCAAGCGGTGTGTACTTCTATAAGATAGTAGCAGGCAGTTACACTGACGTTAAGAAAATGATAATGCTTAAATAATCCTTGCAAATACAGAAGCGAACAGCTTACTTTAGAGCTCTTATGATTTGCATCTGGTTTGTTGAGAAATAGTTAATTGGATAAAAACCCAGATGACTGACGAAACCCCCGCTGATGAAGCGGGGGTTTTTTATTGCTCTCTTTGATCTGTTAAAAATACCGCATAGCAGTTAGAAAACTTATAAGTGTTATTATTGTTGCTAATAACAATTACATAACGATTAAAGTCATATCTTTTATGGTATTTAGCTAAGCCATATCATAGGAATCACCTCGTTTAAAAAGTAATTTTGTAACGGATATTAGAGGTATAATTTACTAACATATCTCTAAATTTATTTGAAAGGTTTAACATTATGAAATCAATCATTCTCAGCAAAAAATTCTTCGCGGCCTTAATTATTATTTTCTTCGCATCATCTGTTTTTTTGTTTGGTGATGAGAACGGCAGAACAGGCAGGACTTTGAAAACCAGTACATC
>JBHEKV010000118.1:0-11186 GCA_041859235.1 Ignavibacteria bacterium
GAGAATAATTTTAGCCATTTTTAATCAGCCTTGACTTTTTTGGTTCTTTTTGTGTCAAGACAAAAAGAACAAAACGCAATATATGAATCGTACATTCCCCTTTCTGGTAAATATTGATAAATAGTGTAAGGTCAAAAAAAAGCCGGATCAAAAGATCCGGCTTAAGTACATTTAAACAGTTTAGTTTTACATTATGGAATACTCGGTCTGTATTCCGTAGAATTTCTTCAATAGCTCGTAGATAAGATAACTGGAATCACCAAATCCGTAGGTATAATTATACTTTGACTGGTGTACCTTGCGGTAATCAATAGCATCTGTTAAGAAACTTGTAATATCAGGCTTTTCTATTGGAAGCAATTTAGCGTTCTTCTTCAGTACTTCCGGCCGTTCGGTAGTTTTCCTGAGTACGCCGCATGGCACGTTAAAAAACAGTGACTCTTCCTGCAGCCCGCCGGAATCAGTTAAGATGCACTCAGCATTTTTAACATAACCAAGCATTTCAAAGTAATCGTGTATCGGGTTCATTATCTTCAGCTTTTCATGCGCATTGCCGTTCATAACATCATCAAAGCTGCGCTGTATAAGCGGGTTGGGATGCATCAAGTGGAGTATCTCGCTGTACCCTGAAACATCGTTCATTACAGTGTTCAGTATCCTTGCATAATCTGATACATAACCCCAGTTTTCCCTGCGGTGGAACGTGCTGAGAATATAATTCTTTTCCTTTGGCTCTTTAATTTTCTTTTCTTTGATAAGTGTGAAGATAGCGTCATTGATTGTATTACCAATTACAAATACATTTTCAGGCTTAATGCCTTCTCTTATCAGGTTATCGCGGTTAATGCCTTTGGGGGCAAAATGCAGAGTGGTCATTCTTGCAACCGCTTCGCGCATGAATTCTTCAGGGAACGGGTTAAGCTTATCATAAGTACGCAAACCCGCTTCTGCGTGGAAAACCGGAATTTGATTTAGGAAACCCCACAGCGCGCCTGAAAAGGCGGAAGCTGTATCACCCTGAACAATGATGCCGTGCAGGTCTGATTTTTTAACAGGTGATCTCTCACCAAACTTTTCATTAAAATCGGTAAGCAGGTGCGCAATAAGCTCGTTCAGGTCACTTGAGCGGTTTGGTTTTTCGGCGGCTGTTATATCGGGGTGGATTCCTATCTTTGTTAAAATATCACCTGATATTTTCTGCTGCGCTGTATTGTAAAGCAGTGGGTAGAATTCATCTGATCTTTTGAGTATTCTGTATAAAACGAATAGTTTTATAATTTCCGGTCTTGTACCAAATATGATAACAATGACCTTCTTCCCCTTCATTTCTTCGGGATTTAAACCAACATTTATATTTTCTGCCATAATTTTTCTTTTCAGATAACAAAGATAACTAACCATAAATTAAGATAAAACGAACATTTATACCGTTTTACCGTGAGAATTGTACAAAAAAAGAGGCGACCTATATTCAGACCGCCCCCGTGTACCATGGTATTAAAATTATTTGTTATTTAATAATGATCTGTTGATTCCCAAACCACTTTGTTCTTCATGTTCATAAATACTTTTAAAGCTCTGAATGTTGCGAAGAAGTTAATCAGGTTATCAAAGTTCAGCCTTATTAAACTGAAGAACGCGTATTTCAGGCCGTACCAGCTGTATGTAAATATAAACCTGTGCGCCAAACGCCATACCATGAAGAAGAAACATGCCCAGAGGAAAAACCATAAAGCTGTGTTCTGTTCAACCGCTGACTCAAACACCCTGATACCTAAACCAAACCCAAGCATGTAGAGCAAAAAGAGCGCGAACACAAGATTGCTTAATAGTACCATAAAATTGCTGAATATGGTTTTCCTGTCACGCATAAGGAAGTACTTTGTTTTTAAATTGCCGCCCCATTTATGCATCTTCCAGTTCTGGAAGCATATGCCCGCTGTCCATCGTGAGCGCTGCTTAACAGCGGCCCAGAATGTGTTCGGGAAGTATTCACCGGTAGCTACACGGCTGTTGGGATTATTCTTATCTATTAAAAGATTTATGTAAGCTGTTTTATAACCCATTTTAAAGAGCCTTAAACCAAGCTCGTAATCTTCTGTTAAATTAGCTTCGTTAAATACCTGCGGGTAATGCGCGTCTAAGTTCATAAAAATTTCCCTGCGGAAAGACATACCGGTGCCCGCAAACGGAATGAATACCTTAAGCGCCTGCCTTACAACAAGATCTTTTGAGTGCACTTCAGCGAATGCGTCGCAATAAGTACGGTGAATGAACTTACCCCTGTCATCTTTAATAGGTACAACAGGTATCTGCACGGCATCAAGCCCCTGGTGCATTATGAGGTAATTATCAATTTTTAATGTTAACGGGTGTATAAAATCTTCGCTATCGTGAATTGAAATGATATCAAAGTTCTTACCGTTATCTTTTTCAAATCTTTTAATTGATTCATACACGTTGTTAAGGTTATCTGCTTTTGTCGTAGGTCCGTCATGCGAGTTCACGCAGATTACAACTTTATTGTTCTTCTGCGCAATACGCTTAACAACTTCAAGCGTCTTGGTATCGTTGGGATATATGCCCACAAAAATAGTGAAGTTTGAATACCTCATTTTACTGAGCGCATAGGTCAGTGTTCTGCCTATTACTTTGTATTCGCGCCACGCGCAGATAACAAGAGCAATATTGTTCTCACTGGCTGCCAGTACTTCATCCACATTCGGCAGGCTCCTGTTATATTTCCAGCGGTTGAACCAGTACAGCAGGTCAACCATTACATCATCAATACCGCTGATAATCAGCAGAATTGAACAGATCCAGAGTAATACTGTGAAAACTTCTTGCATATGATTTTATTTATTCTTTATAATTATTTATTCAGTAAAATCCTGTATTCCCAAGATCAGATCTCCAGGAAAAAGTTCAATATGAAACCGGCTTTAACCTGGAAAGAATTTTTCTTTTCGCCAAAGAAATATACTTTGTATGTAGGCTCAACAAAAATAACCGGACCCACAAGCATGTTTGGCTTAAATCTTACACCCGTTCCAATTTCAAGATAGTTATTATAGTCAACTTTTCTGCCGTCAAACTGACCCGACTCGAAAAGGTAATTTTCGAAATATGAATATCCTTTCATGCTGAATCTTAAAGCCTGCGTAAGTATCCCCTGCAGGAATGCGTTCTTATATTTGTAATCATACATTGCCGCATAATAGATATCCAGGTAAAGACTGGTCTTGGGATCGCTGGACTTTGTGCGTTTAAATACAGGCTCACCGAACCTATAGAAATATACCAGCATAGGCTTAAAGTTTATCTTGTTAGAATCAAGATCTATTTGCCTTGTATAACCAATTCTTCCTTCAAAATAAAGATTCTTAAAGAAATAATATCTTAGGAAAAATCCGACTTCAACAAACCTATCGTTATAAATAAGTGTTTTGCTTGATTTGGAGTCAGCGTATACATCAAGATACGGCCCGACAAAAAAACCTGGCCCCACACCAAAATGTACATGGCCGATAAAATTCGCTATATAGTTTTCCTGGTAAGAATCATAAAAATTATGGAAGTAAACATCTATATACTTCTTTGAGGATTTTGTGACTTTCTCCTTCAATCTCAGTTTTCCCGGAGTTACTTCATAGCTGTTACTTGAAGTCATTGAGAGTTTTTGATCGAAAATGAGAGAATTATCTGAAGCAGCAGAAGAGTATTTACTATTGGATTTTAACTTTAAGGAAAAATCTGATTTTTCGGTATTTTTTTCAGAAAATGAATTGCCGGAATTAATAAATTCCTGTGAAAATAAAAGACTTGAAGATACAGCAAAAATCAAGAAAATTGGGAGTAATCTCTTCAACATAATTTTTTTAAGTAATTGAAAAATAGCTTCTTTATTAAAGTGATACTTTATTACTAAGCCATTAGTGACTTAATTTAATTGCGCATACCCCCGGTTACAATAATAATCAATTTTTTCCTTAAAACAAACTGATTTTTCATTTGGGGATACTAAATTAGGGTTTATGGTTAGCGTTCTCAATACCCGTAAAACGGTATATATGCCGAAAACAAGTTAATTATTATGGTGTGTTTTGTAGCAGAATTGCTAAAATTCAATAAAAATGATATTTTTGTAGATGTCAATAATAACATTTGCCATAGAGTCTTCGTGTGATGAAACCTCTGCAGCAGTTCTGCAGAATGGCAAAGTTGTTTCAAACATAATTTCTTCACAATATTTCCATAAAGAGTATGGCGGCATTGTACCTGAGCTTGCTTCCCGGGCGCACATACAGGTTATTGATGAAATAGCTGAGCGCGCGATCATAGATGCGGGAATATCAAAGGATGAGATATCACTCGTGGCCGCATCACAGGGTCCGGGGCTTATAGGCTCTTTGCTGGTGGGATACAATTATGCAAAAGGCTTCGCTCTTTCACGGGGCATACCTTTCATTGGAATCGATCATATAGAGTCACACCTGTTTTCATGCTTTATCGGCAGAGAAGAAGTTTATTTCCCTTTCATAGCGCTTGTAGTTTCCGGCGGTCATACAATTTTGTTTCTGGTAGATAATTATTTATCATACAAAATACTTGGTAATACCCAGGATGATGCTGCCGGCGAAGCTTTTGATAAAGTGGCAAAAATGCTTGGACTCGATTACCCCGGGGGTCCGCTGATTGATAAACTTGCCTCTACAGGTAACCCAAATTTTCATAAATTCCCAAAATCCGTTATAAAAGACAGTCCATATGATTTTTCTTTCAGCGGTATAAAAACTTCTGTTTTGTATTTTCTGAAGAAAAACTATCCTGAAGATAGAACGAAATTGCCGTTAAACGATATAGCGGCTTCATTTCAGGCCGCAGTGACAGGTTCACTGATTGATAAGACAATAAAGGCAGCAAAAGATCATGACATAAAAACTATTGCGGTCTCAGGAGGCGTTTCGGCAAATTCCGGACTCAGACGAGGCTTCCTGAAATATGAAAATGAAGGCTATAGCATTTACTTCCCCGAAAAGATATATTCCACAGATAATGCGGCAATGATAGGTTACAATGCTTATATGAAATTCAAAGCTAACGGGGGCAAAGCTGTTATAGGCGGCAATGATCCGATGCTTGAGAAAGCTTACGCAAGATTTAATTATTAGCATCACAATAAAAGGTAATGCCTGATAAAAAACAACATAGAGCGGTAATAGAAGTAGATGAACAGCTATTAAGCGATATTTCAGATCTCATCGCAAGCGGTTCGGAAACACTTCTCAAGAATATCTTAGCCGATATTTATCCGGCTGATATTGCCCTTATTATTGATAACCTGGAATCCGGAGAAGCACTATCACTTTTCAAACTGCTTGAAGATGATATACAAGCTGAAGTAATTATGGAGCTTGGCGACCACCGGCGTGATGAGATACTTGACCATCTTTCAACAGGTGAGATCAGCGGGATCGTCGGCGAGATGGATTCCGATGACGCGACTGATATTATTGGGGACTTGGAAGACGATAAGGCTGAAGACGTACTCCAGCAGATGGAAGCCGAAGATTCCAGCGAAGTAAAAGAACTTTTGAGTTACGAAGAAGATACCGCAGGCGGTATCATGCAGAAGGAATTTGTTACTGTTAATCTTACCGACTCCATAAACCGTTCTGTTGAAATAATCCGTGAAGAAGCCCCCGATAATGAACACCTTTATCACGTTTGGGTTACGGATGATGCTGGCAGGCTGCGCGGAATTGTTTCGCTGAAAAAAATAATTGTCGCTTTAAATACACCCTCTGTCATTATGGCAGATATAATGTCAACTGAAGTAATATCTGTTGATGTAGATACTGACCGCGAAGAAGTTGCTTCTATAATGAGGAAATATGATATAGTTTCTGTACCTGTTGTAGATAAAGAAGAACACATTGTCGGCAAAATTTCATTTGATGATATTGCCGAAATTATGGAAGAGGAATTTTCAGAGGATGTAGCCAAAATTGTCGGTTCAGATGCAGAAGAGCTTGAAAGCAAATCACCGTTCCAGATAGCCTGGCTTCGGCTGCCCTGGGTACTAATCACACTTGGCATACAGTTCCTCGCCGGAATTGTGATCAACTATTACGATGAAACGCTTGCAAAAGTTCTGCTGCTCACTTCTTTTATGCCGATAATTTCCGCTATTTCAGGCAATACAGGACTTCAGGCTTCAGCAATGACAGTTCGCGCACTGGCAACGGGAGGAATTACACTAAACCGGTGGGCTGAGCCTGTTAAACGCTCATTGCAGATAAGTTTGATTATTGGCTCAATATGCGGGCTCATAATCGGATTTATCGGTGCATTCTGGTTCGGTAAGGTTATGTTCGGAATTGTTGTAGGGATATCAATGCTTATCTCGATCAATATTTCAGCATTTGTAGGCACTACAACCCCCTTGCTTTCTAAAAAGCTGGGTTTTGATCCCGCTATAACCGTCGGACCTTTTGAAACTGCTTTCCAGGATGTTGTTGGTATTACTGTGTTCCTGACTCTGGCAACACTTTCACTTAAGTGGTTACATTAAAATAATATGAATTTCAGAGAATTGGTCTATTAAAAAGTACACAAAATATCTTTCACCCGCTGATATTGTGACGCAGGCAATGCTGCTGCTCCTTAGCCTGATCTATTTCTATTTTAACTTTAAGATCGGGTACTGGTTTGCGCTGGCACTGGTTAACATGTTTTTGGTATGGGTAATTTACCGTCTGGTGAGCAAATATGAGATGCTCGCAGAAAAATATGGTGAGAACAGGATCAGTAATTCTTCACCTTTAAAAATGCTGAGGTACTGGTACGGGGTTGCTGCAATTCTGTTTATTTTTAAACAGGTGTATATCATTGGATATGCGCTAAAGCCAATGGATTGGGACCCTGTTTTTATGCGGCTTGATTTCGCTCTCTTCGGAGTTAATCCAACACAATGGGCATACAGGTTTGAAAATCCGGTACTAACAGAATTCCTGCAGATAGTTTACGTTTATTATTATCCTATGATAGTTGTATTCGGGCTGGAATTATATTTGTGGAACAGGTTTAAAGAATTTAAATATACTATATTTATTCTGTTCTTCAGTTTTTTTGCAAGCTATGTGTTATACCTGCTTTTCCCCGCAAACGGCCCAAGGTTTCATCTTCATGATTTCTACGCCATTACCAAAGAAATGCCGGGACTGTTACTAACTGAACCTATAAGAGCTTTCCTTAATATGGGTGAATCAATCCCGCCGGGCGTGAAAAATCCGCAGGATTTCGTTCAGCGTGACGCGATGCCCAGCCTGCATACAATAACTGCATTTCTCATTATGTATCTTTCATGGAAGTTCAAATCGAAGTCGTTTTACTTCTACCTGCCCTATTTTATCTGCATGGTAGCTGCTACTGTTTACTTAAGATACCATTACGTAGTGGATATTGCCGGAGGCCTGATAATGTGCGTAATAACAATTATCATCGGTATGATGGTTTACCGCAATAAGGATATTCTCACATCTAAAAATACCTGAAGACGATCTTTGTTGGCCCAATTCCTGCAATTGGTTTTGAGCGTTTTAATGAACCCGTAGTTCCGTCAAGTACCATCATTGTGTTTACCCCTGAAAAAGTTGAACCGATAATATACAATTCATTTGCATTCTGCTCAAACTCTGCTGCCCTGATATAAAGATCTGACAATGCCGGAAAAATGTTCGTGTAGTTTACTGTTCCTGTTTGAACTTCTGCAAGCCATATCTCCCTGCTTCCGCAAATTGCATAAAAGCTGCTCTGTGTTCTGAATATCATATCATTTACCGGCTGAAATATTGAGGGAACTATGGAAGAATCTGCCGTTGTAAATGATTCGCTTTCGATCCTGTAAATTGTTGTATTGTAAGTGGTTGAAACAAATATACCGTTCACATTATAGATTGCATCCAATGGTACGCCGGGGAAGTTTAATTTCGATACACCGTAATTTATTTCATCAATAATTGCAATAGAAATCTCTGAATTAAGAGGTTTCCTGTAAACCATATACTTGTTGAAGCCATAAAGAACACCTTCGGGAACCGGCCCGGTTTCGATGGTATCTTTAATTATTTTAAAATCCAGATCAAGCACCGTAACATTTGTACTCCCGGAATTTGCAGCAACTATTCTGTTATTGTTGATCGCGAATCCATTTGGTTGTGAGCCAAAGCGCAAAGAGTCTATTACATTGATAGTTAAGGGATCAATTTTATAAATCGTACCGTTATCACCCGGTATCCCCCGGGTTGTAATATAAAGTTTTCTATCTGAATTAAGCTTCATCTCCCCCGGGTTTACATTAAGTTTTACACCAGGATTGGTTGATGAAAACACAAAATCCGTAACGGAATCCTTAACCGCATCATAGTATGCAAAATCTGCGGATCCAAGATTACTATATAGAATATATGCTCCCGCTAAGGCGTTCCCGCCATTGTTGGTTACAGTCGGACCCGTTGAATCGTTACATGCATTAAAAAATATTGCAAAGGTTAATATTGATATAATAAGTGTGAATTTGTTATTCTTCATTTTTATAAGATTTTAAGTTTCACATTTGACGTTTGACGTTTGACGTTTGACGTTTGACGTTTTTTGCCTTTTCACTTCTGCCTTTTGCCTTTTAATACTCTATTCCTTTTCTCGCCTGAATTCCCTTATCAAAATAATGTTTCACTTTCCGGTTTTCTGTGATGAGGTCGACCTTTTCTTCAAGTCCCTCAAACAACTTATGTCCCGTCATAACAAGCTCAAACCTACGGTTCTTATCATACAGTTCAAGTATATCAAGTACATCTTTTTCTTCAATTAAATGATAATTTGCCGCTGCAACAAACTCATCAAGTACTAAAACATTTTGTTTGCCGTTTATTATCAAATCGCGCACAATGGCTAATGCCCTTTTAGCTTCTTCAAAATCCTCTTCGGCATTCTTAAAGCGGAAAGTACCATCCTCATTCATCCTTTCGCAGCCGCTTGAGTGCAGCTCAATCGGATACCCAAGCTCTTTAAGCTTAAAAAATATCCTGCGCTCAAAGTAATGCTCTTTTAATTGGTCGTGACCTTTATCGAACTCAACAATTGCAACACTCATACCCGCGCCAAGGGCTCTGAAAGCGAGTCCCATAGCGGCAGTGGTTTTCCCTTTGCCGTAGCCGTAATATAAATGTGACTGGTGTTTTTCTTCGTCGGGTAATTGTTCGTATTCAGCAAGGACCTTCTGCACTTTCTCACGGTACTTTTTGCCGCCTGCTTTTTTTGCTTCTTCCAGTGTGACTTTTTTCTTATCCATAACCAGTTTGTTAACCGATCTTAAAATCTATTTCAATCTTATGGTCACCAAGATCCAGCTGTCTGTAAGTAACTTTCGCCATATCAAGCATTTTTTTTGATGCACGCACACTATCGGTATCTTTGTATTTATCTGAAAGGTATATTATTTCTTTTATGCCTGATTGAATTATAAGCTTTGTGCATTCATTACATGGGAATAATGCAACATATACCCTTGAGCCATGCAGATCTTTGGTAGAATTAAGTATCGCATTAGCTTCGGCGTGCACTACGTATGGATATTTGGTTTCGTTGTTATCCTCTGATGTTTTGCCCCACGGAAGCTGGTCATCATCACACCCAATCGGGAAGCCATTATAGCCAATACCAACAATTTTGTTGTACTGGTTCACAATACAGGCGCCGACCTGAGTGCTGGGATCTTTGCTTCGCTTTGCTGAAAGCAATGCAATTCCCATAAAATACTCATCCCACGAAATGTAATCCTGTCTTTTCATTTTTCTTTTGTCATTCCCGTGTATGCAGCCTTTTGTCATTCCCGCGCCATGCCTGCGGCAGGCAAGCAGGCGGGAATCTCTATTTTAAATCAAACATATTTCTTCAATTCTTCATTCATCTCATCCAGAGTGCCGTCATTCATTATAGTATAATCAGTATATGCAATGGGACCACCTGTTTTGTCATTCCCGCGAAAGCGGGAATCTCTAGTTTCAATCAAACATACTTCTTCAATTCTGCATTCATCTCATCCAGAGTCCCGTCATTCATAACCGTATAATCAGTGTATGCAATCGGACCGCCCTTATCAAGCTTCTCTATCTCACTTATATCGCGGTTTTTTGATTCCTCATTTGTCAGTGGTCTGAATGGTCTTTTAAGAAGCCTTTCATACCTTAGATCTTTTGTGGTATAGATAGTAATAAGCTTAAATGCTTCCCCGAACTTATCTTTTAATATCTTGAACTCTTCCCATGAATACAGGCTTTCGATTACAACATTATTTTGCTTCATAAACTCTTCAATTACAGGCAGTGACTTCACTGCCATCGCGCCCATACCAAACTCTTTGCGCAGATTTTCCCTGGTCGCGCGTTCATTGGCTTCGTTCACTTCAAGTCCCAGCCGTTTCATTTCATTCATAACAACTTCGCCAAAGTAAACACGCTTGTAGCCGCTATCAACAAAGAATTTCACAGCTTCGCTTTTGCCTGAGCCGCACATACCAACTACTGCAATAATTTTATTCAATTAATCACCTCTTTTGAAGGAAGGAAAATTTATTCAATTACAGGTTCAAACTCAGTTTCACCTGTTTTAAACATTAATTCAATGTATGGGTGGCAAAACTGGCAATTGTTGCCGAATTCTATATATTCTTTAAGCTCATTAATACTTTTTAATCCATATTTATCCGCAGTCTTTTTCATATCAGAAAACAATACATCGGAACATACGCATTTGGTGACCATAAAGCTTATCCAACTGATTCTTTTTCAGTTCTCTCATACCCCAATATCGGAGCAAGCCATCTTTCAATTTCTTCAACCGGCATATTTTTCCTTTGGGCGTATTCTTCGATCTGGTCACGGGATATTTTACCCACATTAAAGTATTTTGACTCCGGGTGCGAAAAATACAGCCCGCTTACTGATGATGCCGGGTACATAGCGTAGTTTTCGGTTAGCTTAATACCCGTTTTCTCTTCGGCTTCAAGCAGGTCAAATATCAGCTGCTTTTCAGTGTGGTCCGGCTGTGCCGGGTAACCCGGTGCAGGTCTGATGCCGTGATACTTTTCGGCAATAATATCTTCAATACTCAGGTTTTCATTCTTA
>JBHEKV010000002.1:0-2857 GCA_041859235.1 Ignavibacteria bacterium
GAGGAACAGAAAACGCAAGCTTGCCTTTTCTCATTCTGATATCTTCGGGTATCTTACCTTTTAGTGATTTACGTAGTACACTTTTTGTCCATCCTTTTTGAATAAGCTTATCCAGCGGAATTGTGAAAATGAATTCAACCAACCTGTAATCAAGGAATGGTATTCTCGCTTCAACAGAAAATGCACCTGAGTTACGGTCTTCGTATCTAAGCAAGGAAGGAATTGAAATATTCCATAAATTTGAAAGCCGGTTCGCTTCAAGCCCGGATGCAGCTATCATTTCATTAAAAACATCCCTGCGGTTATGTCTTGAAATAAATTCATTTTGCACAAATGCTCTGCTGTTCTTTAACACATGCCTGTACCTTACGGAACCGGTATTGAAGTAAATAAGGTTCTGCATGAATTTATTATAACCAAGGTTCGAAGTTTTTACACCGTTTACAAACTCTGAAATGAATTTGAATGGATTAAGCAAATTGCGTTTTAAATGGAACGGGAAAAATGAAAAGTACCCAAGAAGTATTTCATCGCTTCCCTGTCCGTCAAGCACTACTTTAATTCCCGTTTCATGTATCTTTTTAAATACGCTCCACTGCGCAAAAACCGTCGCCCCGGTATAAGGCTCATCCTGGTGATATGTCATTTTATCAATATCACTCAAAAATCCATTTACATCCGGGAACAGGTAATACTTAGTTGAATTAGTCTGGCGAATAACTTCTTCTACATATGGTCTTTCGTCAATTAAAGGATCATCGTAGCATGCTGTAAAAGTTTTCTGTATCTCCGGTTTGCCTTCATTGTGGAGAATATCATGCATAATGCAGACGATTGCTGATGAATCGAGTCCACCGCTTAAACAGCTTCCAACTTCAACATCGCTGCGTAAATGTATCCTTACAGAATCATACAGCAGGTCATAAAAATCATTATACAGATTTTTTGTATCCTGCATAAATCCTGTGTTTGGCAAATTATACCATCTTGAAAGCTTAAATTCATTATTCTTAATTGTGAACTTATGCCCTGCCTGTACCTTTGTAATATTCTTATAGAAAGTATTTTCGGTGTGGTCAATAAAATTAAAAACAAGGTAATCATAGATAGTGGAATCATTTACTGATTTATCAATGCCGCAGCTAAGTATCTGCTTGATCTCAGAACCGAAAATTAGCTTTGAATCATCTTTGTAGAAATATAATGGCTTTATGCCGAATCTGTCACGGGCACAGAACAGGGTTTTTTCGTGTTTATCCCAAATAGCAAAAGCCCACATACCATTTAGTTTGTGCAGGCAGTCTTCGCCCCATTCTTTATATGCATTTATTATGACTTCAGTATCTGAATCAGTATGGAACTTGTAGCCTTTTTCCCTCAGCTCATTGCCGACTTCGATGTAGTTATAAATTTCACCGTTAAACACTATCACATAGCGGTTATCGGTATCGTAGAGGGGCATGTTTGAAATTTCGCGGAGATCGATAATAGCAAGGCGGGTTGAACCAATGCCAACATTTCCTTCAACATAAACACCGTTGCCATCGGGTCCCCGATGCAGGATGATCCTGTTCATTTCGCTCACCTGAGCATTATCAACAGGCGCGCCGTCAAAGTTAAATATGCCTGATATTCCGCACATTATGCCTTAACCTGCCCGTCATTTGAATGCTTAATATGTTTTGGTATTATGGTATATAATGCAAGCGGGATGAGTATTGTAAATATAGTCAATGCTTTATCTATTTCGCGCAAGCGCGCGATAAAGAAGAATGCTCCGAAATAGAATAACGGTAATACAATAACTGCGCTGTTCTTCAGGAATTCAGGTTTACTTTTGAATCCTTTAAAGACAAAATAAACATACGGAGCTATCATTATGAACCAGAGAAGCATCCAATCCTTATGAGCAATATTGAATGCAGCATCTTTGGTAAAGTACCAGTTCACATCGCTTCCGCCGGCGGAGCCGCCGCGTAATAAATAAATTAAGCCATATGCTGCAAGAAAAGTAATCGTCAATAAAATACTGTTTAGCCAAACTGTTTTATCCTTCAGGTTTGAAATCTTAGAGAAGAAATAGAAAGCAATTAGCAAAATCAATTGCAGCTCATTAAATGCGGCAATAAATACCAACGGATACAATAATCTTATTTTTGATGTATTTATGAAGTAAAAGCCTAATGCCATTATTCCAGCAGTTGTCATATCGCCCAGCACATCATATCCTGTGAGCGAAAGCGGTACAAGTACCGCGAAAAGCAGTAATGCAATTACCGCTCCCGTATCATCAAACCACAGCTTAAAGAATTTCATCAGGCAAAATAACATAAATGCGAATATAATGATATTCTGCAATGTATATGCAGCAATGAATGCAGGTTTATCGGGAATGACGGGACTTAATGCTGTTATCCAAATTTGAGTAATATATGGATTCAGCAGCCTGTACTTGTAAGGATACTCGATTGTATTATTAATTATTCCGTTGTGACGGGTGAGTTTAAGCTCGTAGTTAGGTGCATCCGTTCTTACAGTCTGGAAATACCCGAGAATTAAAGCGGTAAAAAAAACTATAAACCAGATCTTTTTATTTTCTATCACTTTAAATAATTACCGGTTAATATTTCAGATCTAAAAAATATGAATCTCTCAATATTCCCCTTGCTCCAAATGACTCCTTGAACTTACCAAGTCCCCAATTTGGATCCATATTCACTGTGAATAACCCAAAATCGAGGAAACCAAGCCCGCGGCTTATTGCATCTTTCATAATAGTATAAAACAGAAGGTTTACAGCGCGGTACTGCTGGTATTCCTGGTTATGGCTGATGTAAAATACAAGCACGACTTTATC
>JBHEKV010000257.1:0-9112 GCA_041859235.1 Ignavibacteria bacterium
GATGATGGTGAAGTAACAGATATTAACAGCTTTGAGATGTCGATTGACAGGAATAATTATCAAATGAGCGGTGTTTATGATACTGACAGAATGACGCTTGATAACCAGATGCAGGAAGTTGTGAACAGGTACCTGGAGGAAATTCCGGAGAAGTATTCAACCATATTAACACTGTTCTATATCAATGATCTTTCACACGAAGAAATTGCCGAAACCCTGAAACTGCCGCTTGGCACGGTTAAGAACAGGATATTCAGGGCAAAAGATAAGCTGAAAGAAGTATTGATGAAGAAGTATTCGGAAACTGAAATTCTGGAGCTGATTTAAAAAAAGTTTAAAGAAGTTTGAAATGAGAGAAAAAAATAAATACATAGATGATATAATTGATGCGAAGCTGCGCAAAAGCAGGCTCAGCACCGCATCGGGTGATTTTACGTCACACCTGATGAAACGCATCACTGCCGAAAACAAGGCACTAATGGAAGAAAGAAAAAGCGACCGCGTGGTGAAGTATATCATAGGTTCATTCAGCTTCATGATGCTTGCTTTCACTTTCGCCATCGGCATAATGTCAAAATCTGCCGCTGTTAATACTGATGAGACAACAGGCGTAGCCTTTGATACAATGCAGCGCTCAAGCTCATGGCTTGAAACTATGGTATTTTACATTCAGGGATTCTTCACCAACGTGCTCTCATTCTTTGGACTATCCCTCAGTTCAAGCTCAATTAACATTATACTTGTAGTAATACTTGTAGCGGTTATCTATCTTGTTGGTGAACGCTTATTCCTAAGAGGAAAGATGAAGCAGAGTATGCAGGTAAAATAGTATATCGGCTTCAAAAGTCATTAAGGACTTTTGAAGTCTTGTATTTTAAAAGCCATTCAGAATTAACTGAATGGCTTTTTTATTGGACTCGAGCGGCTTGCTCTTAAAACAGATGTTTTACCAAAACTTAAACAAAAACAAAAAAGGCACCCAATTTGGATGCCTTTAATCTGCAATCTGTAATTTCTGATCTGTAATCTACTTAATTTCCCATGTATTGCCTGTAAAAAGCAGTTTCTCCAGACTTCCTTTTCCCAGCTTCTCAATCGAATCATTGATCTGTTCTTCCATCTGTGTTTCATAAACCGGTTTGGTTACTTTGTATAATACGCCGAACGGAACCGGGTAATCTTCAAAATCAGAAAGCTGCGCTACTATCATAGCCAGTTCTTTTGAAGTTTCATCATATACAATCACATCGTTTATTGAGTTACTTCCTTCATTAATGTTGATAATTTCAGGTCTGAACCCGTTAAGCTTAATTCCTTTTTCCTTTTTTGCTCCAAAAAGCAAAGGCTTTCCGTTTTCAACAAAAAGTGTATGGTCAGGCTTAGTATCTTTTTCGGTATATAGCTCATGCGCGCCGTCATTATAAATATTACAGTTCTGGAATATCTCAATGAAGGCAGTTCCATTATGCGCTTTCCCTTTTGAAATAGTATCCTGCATATGTTTCGGGTCACGGTCCATTGATCTTGCGACAAATGATCCGCCTGAACCTAATGCTAGCGTTAAAGGATTAAACGGTTCTTCAAGTGTACCAAAAGGTGATGATTTGGTTATCTTCCCGTGTTCGGAAGTAGGGGAATACTGACCTTTGGTTAAACCGTAAATTTTGTTATTGAACATCAATATAACAATATCAAGGTTTCTTCTTAATGTATGAATAAAGTGATTACCGCCAATACTTAAAAGGTCGCCATCACCTGAAGTAACCCATACATCCAGATCAGGTCTTGCCATTTTTAACCCTGAAGCGATTGATGAAGCTCTTCCGTGAATTCCGTGGAAACCGTAGGTATCCATATAATAGGGGAAACGGCTTGAGCATCCTATACCGGCAACGAATACGGTCTTTTCTTTTGGCAGGTTAAACGAAGGCATGACGCGCTGTACCTGCGCCAGAATTGAATAATCCCCGCATCCCGGGCACCATCTTACATCCTGGTCAGAAGCGTAATCTTTTGCTGTTAACTTCACCTGCGCCGCCGCTTCAGTTGTTCCGTTTGTAGTTGTTTCTGTTTCCATTTTATTTTTCCGTTAACAATTCTATAACTTTTTTTTCCAGTTCACTGGCTTTAAAAGGCAGCCCCTGAACTTTGTTGAATCCTATCACATCTTTCAGATAATTTGCTCTAAGCAGCATGCTTAACTGTCCAAGGTTCAATTCAGGAACAAGTACTTTCTCAAATCTCTTCAGTATATCTCCGAGGTTTCTGGGCATCGGATTGAGATACTTAAGATGCACCCTGGAGACTTTGTAACCCTTTGCAAGAAGTCTCTCCCGCGCTGAAGTTATCGAGCCGTATGTGCTGCCCCATCCAATGATAAGAAGTTCACCTTCCTGGTCACCTTCAACTTCGGCCAGCGGTATATGGTTTTCAATGTTTTTAACCTTTTCAGCTCTTAACTTGACCATAAATTCATGATTAGCTGTATCGTAGCTTACATTACCTGTGATGTGCTGTTTTTCAAGGCCGCCGATACGGTGTTCCATCCCCGGAGTTCCCGGTTTTACCCATGGGCGGGCAAGGAATTCATCTCTCATATACGGGAAATAACCTTCCTTCTCGGTTCTGAATTCACCTTCAATTACCGGCAGTTCATTTTCGTGCGGAATCCTCCACGGTTCAGCTCCATTAGCCAGGTATCCATCAGAAAGAAAGATAACCGGTGTCATGAATTTGCAGGCAAGACGCGCTGCTTCAAACATCATCATAAAACAGTCGGCAGGCGATGAAGCTGCTACAACGGGTATCGGGCACTCGCCGTTCCTTCCAAGAATTGCCTGGAAGAGGTCAGCCTGTTCGGTTTTAGTGGGTAAACCTGTACTGGGTCCGCCCCTTTGAATATTTGCGATCACCAAAGGCAGCTCAACCATTACAGCTAAGCCAATAGCTTCCTGCTTTAATGCCATACCCGGACCGCTTGTGCTGGTGAAAGCAAGCGAGCCTCCAAAAGCCGCGCCAATTGAAGCGCAAATAGCGGCAATTTCATCTTCTGCCTGGAATGTCTTTACACCGAAATTCTTAAAGCTTGAAAGATCATGCAGAATATCACTTGCGGGAGTAATCGGGTACGAGCCCAGGAATAACGGCAGGCCGCTTTTAAGCGATGCTGCCAGAATGCCCAATGCTGCGGCATGATTGCCCGTGATATTTCTGTATATGCCTTTTGGAAGTTTAGCCGGGGCTACCTTATACCTTGTGGTGAATATCTCGGCAGTTTCACCGAAATAATATCCCGCTTTTAAAGCTTTTATATTTGCTTCTGCAATTACTGGATTTTTACTGAACTTGCTTTCAAGCCAGTGCATTGTAATTTCAAGCGGTCTGTCGTACAGCCAGTATGTTATGCCGAGAGCGTAAAAATTCTTGCAGCGGTTTGCATCTTTGGCTGTTAAACCAAGATCCTTTACGGCATTGTTGGTTGCTCTTGTTACGGGAACTTTGATCAATTTGTATCCGGCAAGTGATCCGTCTTCAAGAGGGTTTGATTTGTAGCCTGCAAGATTCAGGTTCTTTTCTATGAACGCGTCTTCATTTGCAATAATAGTGCCGTTTTTCTTAAGATCCTTTAAATTGACCTTAAGAGCAGCCGGGTTCATTGCTACAAGTACGTCAGGCTCATCGCCGGGTGAATAAACATCCTGGCTCGAAAACTGAATCTGAAAACCGCTTACACCAAATAAAGTACCTGCCGGGGCTCGAATCTCCGCAGGATAGTCAGGGAATGTGCTTAAGTCGTTGCCAAAAAATGCTGATGTTTCTGTGAATCTTGATCCGACGATCTGCATTCCGTCGCCGGAATCTCCCGCGAACCTTACGGTCGCGCTTTTTAAAACCTCAACGGTTTTTTCCATTATTTGTTTTTTGCTCCTAAAGAAACGATTGAGCTGTGAATCGCAGCCCGGATCTCAAAACAAGCCGGGCTTGTCATACAATTTAAGCTTCACGAAGCATTTTGCTTCACTAAGCTTTAAGCTTCACAAAGCCTTAAGCTTCGTCTTTTACAACTGAAACGTTAATTTGAGCCATAACGTTTCCTGCAAGCTTTATATCAACGGTTCTTGAACCTATTTCTTTTATAGGTTCCTCCAGCAATATGTTTCTTTTATCTATAGTGTATCCTTTATGAATAAGTGCTTCAGCGATGGTGCCATTGGTTACTGAACCGAAAAGCTTAATATCATCGGCTGCTTTTGCCTTTATTTCAAGCTGTACACCTGAGAGTTCGCCCGCAAGTTTCTGTGATTCAGCGATAACTTTTTCAAGCTTCTTAGCCTGCTGTTTTTTTATCTCGTCCAGGACTTTCATGTTGCTGGCATTTGCTTTCATAGCAACACCGTTCGGGATAAGGTAATTCATTGCAAAGCCGTCTTTTACATTAACTACTTCACCGGTTTTACCTAAATTGTCGTGATCTTGTTTTAGTATTATTTTCATTTGGTATATATCAGGAAAAAATGCAGGCTGTTAAAGCCAGCCTGCGTATGTTTATAAATTCTTTATACAACCGGCGGTGTAGATTCGCCGAGTAATGCCGTATCTTCAGGAGATAAATGTTTTTCAAATGAATCATCTTCGAATGTAGTCGGTTCATCGTGATGCTCGCCTGAGCCTGATCCCTTTTTGTTCAGGAACTGGATCCGCCTGGCTTTTATCTCTACAATAGTCTTGCTGTCGCCTCTTTCAGTCTTAAATGTCCTTGACTGAAGTTCTCCTTCTACAAGACATGCGTTGCCTTTTTTAAGTTTATCTCTGCAGCTTTCTGCAAGTTTATTCCATGCAACAATTCCAACGTAGCAAACATCTTCCTGCCATTCGTCTTTGCTGTCGCGGTACCTTCTGTTGGAAGCAACTGAAAAATTCACTACGGGTGTTCCGTTTGTAGTCTGTCTGTATATTGGGTCCTTTGTAAGATTACCTGCAATAATTACCGAATTTAGTTCGGGCATCTTTAAATCAGCCATTGTTCCTCCGATGGTTTCGGTTAAATGTTAATTGTTGACTAAACTTATTTATTCAGTGGTCTTAGCTTCTGCAACCGTATCTGCTTCGGCTGACTGCTGCTGCTGTAATTGCTGAGCTGCAGCTTCTCTTTCTTTCATTATCTGCTCTTTTTTTACGAGGTAAGCATTACGCTCGTCAAGAGTTTTTTTGTCAAAAGATACCGTCAAAAATCTGAGTATATCATCATCCAGGTGGTATGCTCTTTCAAGCTTTGCAATAACGGATGGATCAGCAGTAAATTCTATGGAAACATAAGAACCGGTCGGCTTGTTCTTTATAGGATAAGCCAGCTTTCTTCTGCCCCATTTTTCTGTTTTTAATACTTCACCTTCATTTTTCTTGAAGAAGTTAGCATATTTGTTGACTATTGAATCAACTCTTTCGTCTTCGAATATCGAGTCAACTATAAATGTCGTTTCGTAATACTTGTGTGCTTTTGTACTCATTAAATTATGTTAAATTTTAGCTACTAATATAGGTTTTTGGCAATTAATTTTCAAGGCAGGAAAAAACGGGGCAAAATTGAGATTTTTGAGAAATCTGAGGATTTTGAGGAGTTTTTTGATATTCCTCAATTTTGGTTTTATTGTCTTAAACCCCTGAAATTAAGTTAGTACACCCCCAGCACTTGTTTTCTTCATTTTATGTTTCCAATATTATGACGAAATTGGGTGTTAAATCATTTCTGAATGCCAAGAAAAGCCATAACAAAAGTAAATAAGCCGGTTAAGAATACTTCTTCCAGAATCAGTAAGAAAAGTACCCCTAAGGACAGAGATTCCCGCCTGCGCGGGAATGACACTAAACAGGATTTCATTTCTGTCAAAGGCGCGCGGGTAAATAATCTCAAAAACATAAGCGTTGATATCCCACATAACAAGTTTGTAGTAGTTACCGGACTTAGCGGTTCGGGCAAAACTTCACTCGTATTCGATACCATTTACGCCGAAGGCCAGCGCCGCTATATCGAAAGCATGTCATCATATGCCAGGCAGTTTCTTGAGAGAATAAATAAACCCGATGTCGATTCCATTACGGGGCTCGCACCATCAATGGCAATTGAAGTTAAGACAACAACCCGAAATCCCAGAAGTACCGTTGGCACATCAACAGAGATCTATGATTATTTAAGGCTGCTTTATGCACGGGCTGGAAAGACATATAGCCCAATTAGCGGTAAGGAAGTACAGCGCGATACAATTGAAGGAATACTTAAGTATATAAATACTCTTGAAGAGAAAACAAGACTCTATATACTTTTCCCGGTTCATACTCATGAAAAAAAATCAGTAAAGCAGGAAATTGAGAACCTGATTCAAAAAGGGTTCATCAGAATATTTGACGGTAAGAAAATAATTGAGCTTAACCAGGGGTATGATGAAAAGAAAATTAAACTTGCCGATATTAAAGTTGTTGTTGATAGACTTGCTTTAAATAAAACCGATGAAGAGCAGATCCAGCGCATAGCAGGCTCGCTTGAACAGGCTTATGTTGAAGGTGATGGCTATTTATTTGTTATGACTGAAAATGATGGATTTAGCTTAACTCCCTTTAATTTGCATCTTGAAGCTGACGGGATCAGGTTCGAAGAGCCCGAACCGCTGATGTTTTCATTTAATAACCCGATTGGAGCATGCCCAAAATGCCAGGGATTTGGTGAAACTATTGATATTGATGAGAACTTAATTGTTCCCGATAGAAATAAATCAATTTTTCAGAATGCTATTCATCCGTTCTCGACTCCAAAACATAGCAAACACTTAAGTGATCTTATTTTTGAAGGAAAAAAAGAAAATCTGAGAGTTCATGTTCCGTTTAAAGACCTGACCAAAGAAGAAGTTGAGAAAGTATATAAAGGGATGGGAGAATATATCGGAATCAATAAGTTCTTCAGGATGGTTGAGCGTGAAGCCGCTTACAAAATTCACTACCGGGTTTTGCTCAGCCGGTACCGTGCGTACACAAAGTGTACTGAGTGTGAAGGCTCACGCCTGCGCAAAGAGGCGCTTTATGTAAAGGTCGCCGGAAAGACCATTAAAGATCTTGTTCAAAGCAGCATTGAAGAACTGTATTTCTTATTCAACGATATCAAGCTTGATAAAATGCAGCAGGAAATTGCCGGAAGAATTCTTGAAGAAATAAAGAACCGCTTAAAATATTTGTATGAAGTGGGTTTGGGATATTTAACTATAGATAGGCTCACAAGTACGCTATCCGGCGGCGAAAGCCAGAGGATAAATCTGGCTACATCGCTTGGTTCATCGCTTGTTGGCTCAATTTACGTGCTTGATGAGCCAAGTGTAGGGCTGCATCCAAGAGATAATGACAGGTTAATAAAAATTCTTAAATCACTTCGTGATATAGGGAATTCAGTAATTGTTGTTGAGCATGACCCCGATATGATAAACGCAAGCGACTATATGATAGATATAGGTCCAAAAGCGGGCGAGTTTGGCGGCGAAGTAGTTTTTGCAGGTGATATCACAGATATAACCAAATCAAAAGATTCGCTAACCGCAAAATATCTGACGGGAAAAATGAAAATTGAACTGCCTTCAAGAAGAAGGGCGGTAAATGGTCATGTTATTTCTATTCGTGGAGCATCCGAAAACAATTTAAAGGACCTGAATGTAGATATTCCGCTTGGTGTATTTGTTTGCATAACCGGCGTGAGCGGTTCCGGTAAATCAACTTTAATTAGCGATATTCTATATGGCGCAATCAAAAAACGCCTTGAAGGAATTTATAATGAAAAGATAGGGCAGTACCGTGAAATTACGGGTCACCAGCACATAAATGCTATTGAGCTTGTTGACCAGACGCCAATTGGCAGATCGCCGCGTTCAAACCCGGTTACCTATATGAAGATATTCGATCTTATCCGTGATGTTTACGGCAGCCTGCCGGCAAGCAAGCTGCGCGGATTTTCAGCGGGTAATTTTTCCTTTAACGTGCCCGGCGGCAGATGTGAAACATGCGAGGGCTCTGGGGTAATTAAAATTGCCATGCAATTTATGGCTGATATTTACCTGGAGTGCGATGTCTGCAAAGGCAAGCGGTATAAGAGTGAAATTCTGGAAGCGGAATACAAAGGAAAAAATATAAGTGATGTGCTCCAGTTAAGCATAACCGAGGCAATCGCTTTCTTTAAGGATTACCCGAGAATTACAGCGAAGCTTAAGATACTTGATGAAGTTGGGCTTGGTTATTTAAGGCTTGGGCAATCAGCCACAACACTTTCAGGCGGCGAAGCGCAAAGAATTAAGCTTGCATTCCATTTATCTTTCCAGACGGCAGGTGAGAAGACGCTGTTTATTTTTGATGAGCCTACAACAGGTCTGCATCTTTATGATATATCAAAATTACTTAAGTGTTTTAATGAACTTATTGCCAAAGGGAATTCTGTGGTAGTTGTTGAGCATAACCTGGAGGTTATAAAGTGCGCTGATTATGTGATCGATATCGGACCCGATAGCGGCAATAAAGGCGGCGAAGTCGTTGCAAAAGGAACACCCGAAGAAGTGGCAAAGAGCAAAAATTCATTTACCGCGGGATTTTTGAAGAAGATGCTGAAGTAAGATCTAAGTACGAATTAAAGCTCTTAGCCGCACTTCAGTTACAAATTATTTATGATTTCACGTCTATTAAAAACAAGGGGATGCAGCCCCTTGTTATTTGGGTTATTTCTATTTCTATTATTAAGCGAATAATTAATTATATTTTACCCAGCTCATCATGCAGTAACTGCACTTCATTCCTCAGGAAATTCATATCTTCATCAAGGAAATGTCTTGCCAGCTGCCTTGCCCGTTTTACGGAATTCATGTTTATCTCAGATGTGATAAGATCTTCATCAAAGAATTTGGCTACTTTATCTACCGTGCCAAACGGATCAACTATTTCACTTCCACCCCAGAAATTCACACCGTCTTCATATCCAACGCGGTTGCAGAAAACCAGGTATAATGAAAGCAGTCTGGCATAGGCCCTGTGCTGCTCAGAGTTAATTTCGTAATTCTTTAAGATCTTGCTCTTTGAGTTCAGAGCTAAT
>JBHEKV010000116.1:0-6790 GCA_041859235.1 Ignavibacteria bacterium
GAATAATAATGATTATTGTATATATAACGGCGTTCAGAACAGTAAGGACACCCGTTAAACGCAATAATTTCTATTAATCCGTTCTGAAATGAAAAATTACTGGATCACTACCGGAGCCGTTTTCGGCTTCCTCGCTGTCGCTATAGGCGCCTTTGGGGCCCATCAGCTAAAAAATGTTCTTTCCACCGAAATGATGGAGGTTTACCGAACCGGTGTTTTGTATCACCTTGTGCACGCAATTATTATCACAGCCATCGGATTTTATTCCAACCCAAAGTTTTACAAAGCTGCTCTATTTCTATCCATTGGGATTGTCCTCTTCTCATTTTCGCTCTATGTATATACAATTACAGGTTTCAAATCACTTGCAATGATTACTCCCGTAGGGGGCGTAAGCTTTCTTGTTGGATGGCTGCTCATAATTATATCTTCACTCAAGAGATCCTGAATTTAATATAAGTCCGGAGAGTTTTTGCGTTCATCTTCTGACCTGATTCCCATTTCACAAACATGAATTCCCGATTTAACATATTATATGAAAATTCGTAAATTCTAACAGGGGGGTATTATGATTCCATGTCCCAAATTAAGTTTCTTCCCTCTATCCTGTAATAAAAAAACCCTTGAATCATCTAATCAATACGGCAAAATCATATATTTATGAATATCTTTGTGTATGTATACCAGCGAAATTAATGGATAAAGACACCTTATTTAAACAGGTTTTGAAGGAAAATAAAGACCGCATTTACCGCATCTGCTGCGCATATGAGCGCAATACTATTGATAGAGACGATCTTTACCAGGAAATTCTGATCAATATTTGGAAAAATCTGGATAAATTCGAAGGACGATCAGCAATAAGCACCTGGGTTTACAGGATTGCGGTTAATACTTCCCTCATGCACGTCAAGAAAGAAAGCAGAAGAAACAGTGTCACTTCAGAATTGAACGAAAATTCGCTCAGCTTTGCTGAGCCTCCAAATGATGACAGGGAAGAGAAGATTGAAACAGGAAAGAAAATAGAAACCCTGAATGAATGTATCAATGAATTAGGCACTCTTGACAGGCTGATAATATCAATGGTTCTCGAAGATCTTTCTTATAAAGAAATAGCAGAAGTAACTGGTCTCACGGTCAATAACACCGGTGTACGGATCAACCGCATCAAAAAAGAGCTGTTCAGGCTCATGGAGGAACGAACAAATGGAAATTGATGAACTGAAAAACATATGGAAAGAAAATAAACCCGGGAGATCCTTATCCGAAAGCGGTATATATGAATCTTTAATGGATCTTCTTAAAAAAGCAGAAAGAAAAATTCTGTTCAGGTATGGGTTAATGTCAGTTTTTATGCTGATAACTTTCTATTTCCTCGGTAACGTTATAATGAGGAATAATACTTTTAACGATCTTTCATATGCCGGTTTTTACCTGCTTTTTACGGCAATGATAGCAGTATTCTTTATTGTATGGAGCACGGCAATTATCTTCAGGAAAAATAACATTTCCAATCCAAGTATTGATTTCCTAAAAAGCGTTAAGAAGAAATTTGAGCGCAGGAAGATGGTAAGAAAGATAGTCATTCCCATATACCTTGGAGCAATTATCACAGGTGTAACACTTGTGTATGTTGAAGTACTTGCAGGCCTGGAAACAATCACAAGAATATTAATTCACTTATCTGTTGTGTTATTTATCATTGTAATCAGTTACTTCGTTTCCAAAAGAGAAAAAACGCGTTATGAAAAAACATATAAACCAATTGAAGAAAGAATTGACGGACTTCTGAATGATTACGAGAATAACTGAAACTAATTTTTTATTGTTGTAACGTTCTACCTTCCTGCAACAAAAAAGCCCGTTTACAAACGGGCTTTTATAAAACTCAAATACTCCTGTTTACTTCTTTGTTACTTTGTTAATCAGCCACTGAGCCATTGCATTAGCTTCTTTTTTCTTTAAACCCTGGTTTGGCATTGGCGGGTAAGCAGGATCGATCTTCTGCGGATTAAAAATAAACTCTGCAAGTTTCTGCGCATCACCGTTATATTTCATAACCACATCATTGTACGGCGGACCCACCAGCTTCTGATCGAACTTATGGCAGGCTGAGCACTTCTGATTAAATATAGCCTCTGCATCTATTCCGGTGGATTGCATTGTTTTGCTCTTCACTATTTTTTCTTCTTCAACAGCTATTTTAGTGATCTCTTTGGTGTTTTCGTGAATAGCATTGGCAAAAGCAAGCTGGTCTTTAATTACATTGAAAAATACCAAAAGGAATACGAGCACAAATACTGCAGTCGCACTTCCGGTATCTGAATTTTTGAACATTGCATAAATGTAGTTGCCCGCTATCAGGAAAATTATCAGCACTACAACGGTATAATAAAATACTGTTGGCGACTGAGATTCCATCGGAAGATAAGCATAACTGATCATAAGCATTAACGGGAACAAAATTCCGGAGCCAAGAGCGATCTTGCCGGCTGTGTTCTTAACAATTGCCGCGTATTCTTCGGTCATGTTCTTTAAGCCGCCATCCCATGTGAAGAAATAGAACATAATTGCTCCCCCGGTTATTATTCCGGCAAGCGATATAAGCGCCCCGAAATTGAACAGGGTTTGCCATGAAAATATTATCTGAAGCACGTTACCTACATGTGCCCATTTATCCGGGCTTGATGCCAGCGCCATTGAACCGGCAAATATATATGAGGCTGTAAGTAAAAGCCATTTGCCCACTGTACCTGAAAGTGAATTTGTGCTGCTTATATTCTGCTCAAAATCTTTGATTTCTGCAACACTATCGTTTTCGCTCTTAAGCGCATCCTTACCTGATATACTCTTGAAAGCATTCATAATGCCTTCAAGCTTAAAGGTGTTCCTGTACTTGTAAATGAACACAAATGAAATAATGAACAGCACTACTGCAAGGGCCAGCATACCTACAGAAATTGTTTTTGCGGTATAAAGCAGCTGCGCATAAGCAAAAAATGTTGAAAGAACAGGTATTGTACCCAGAGCAAGCTCAGCGCTTTTTGTAATGGTCAGTTTTTCTATTATGTCTTTCGCAAAACGCAGGTAAAGGCTGTTGCCCTCGTTTTTCCCTTTCTTGCTGAAATGTGTTGATATAAATGTCGCGCCAAGCATCATGCTGATATAAGGTATAAAAAGAAGCAGCGATATCGTCAGCATATACTTCAGCAGCATAATGTGATTTTCAGATGCCGGAATTACCAGTTCGTCGAAAAAATTCATTAGAATACTTTAATTAATTTATCAATTGATAAGATCGTTATTAAAAGCAAAGTGAAAAAATTTATTGCAATAAATGTGTTCCTTATACTTTTTCTTTCAGTTGCCGCACGAAGGAATTTAACAGAAACAAACATCATCCATGCAGAAATTACGCACAGTCCTATAAAACTTGCCATATAATTAACATATAAAAAGAGCGGAATCATCATAGCCGTCATAATATTGCCTATAAGCCACATAAACGTAATTCTTTTAAGCTGTTCGGGTGAAAATATCCTGTTAAGCGTTGGGAATCCACCCTTTTCATAATCATTGCCGTACAGCATTAACAGAAGCCAGAAGTGCGGTATCTGCCATATAAAAAAGTATGCTGCTATCATTATAATTTTGCCATCAAGCAGGCTTCCGCCTGCGGCTGTCCATCCGGCAACCGGAGGAAGTGCGCCAACCAATGCCCCGGGTATGATAGCAAATGCCGTTTTGCGCTTTAAGGGAGTGTAAACTCCGTTATACCAGAAAAATGTAAATATACCCACCAAAAAAGTGGTAAAATTCGTTGTAAACAGAAGCAAAACCGAACCGCTTGCAAGCAGACCAAGTGAAACATACAGCGCCAGAGCCGGTTCTATTCTGCCTGATGGTATCGGGCGGAATTTTGTTCTTTCCATAAGCGCATCGGTATCTTTTTCCTGCCAGTGATTCAGCGAAGATGATGCCGCAGCAAGAAGGAAGATTCCCGCAATAGCATAGAACATTGTAAAACTCAAGGCATCAGCTGAAAGTATGTATCCAAGCCCGGTTGTGAATGATACCAGTGCTGTAATCCTGAATTTGGTAAGCTCGCTGAACACTTTTATTATTCTGGTTAAAGAGCCTGCGAAATTATTTTCACCCGCTCTTAATGCTATACCTGTATTTGCGCTGCTTCTCTTCAAATGGATTTAGTTCTCTAAGCCTTTTTTATTCAGGCTATTGTACTTTAAGCTTATAATTTTTTTGCCTTTTTACTTCTGACTTCTGACTTTTGCCTTATTTATTCTTTTTCAGGCTATCCTTCGGATTCACCTTCAAAGTATCTTTTCTATTACCGGTGGTTTTTGTTGAATCAACCTTATTCTGCGTTGTCTTTACCGAATCAGTCTTAACTGTACCCGGTACAGTACCTGTTGGCGCCGTCAACGAATCTGTTTTCTTTACCGAATCAACCTTATTCACCCACTCCAGAAATTCTTTCTCGGGTACAACTCTTACTTTGCCCAGCATATATGAATGGTTCATACCGCAGTATTCGGCACACTCTATATCATACTCACCAACATTAGTCGTGTGGAACCACATATGGTTCGTTCTTCCCGGAACGCAGTCTTCTTTTACCCTGAATGCGGGAACATAGAAGCTGTGATTAACATCCGCCGACATAAGTTCAAATCTCACATCTTTGCCCTGCGGAAGCACAAGCAGCGTGTCGCTTGTCTTTTTATTATCATACTCAAAGTGCCAGAACCACATCTTACCCGTAACTTTAACAAGCATAGCGTTAGGCGGAATATTTCTCATTTCCTTAAATCCCTCGTAGCCATAAAAGAACATTGCAAGCACAAGTATCAAAGGAATAACTGTCCACAATATTTCAAGTGTGGTGCTGCCTGTTATTGACTGGTCAGGTTTTGGATTGTTCTTTTCGCTGTACCTGAAAACGAAATATATCATTGCCGCGGTCACGCCAACTAAAAGCAGGACCGAAATTGCTATTATGAATATAAACGAATTGTCTACTAGTTCTACTATTGGATTCATTTTTTATTACCTGAATGATAGATCACTGAATGTTAAGATCCAGAAAGTTAAAAATATTACAAGACAAACAAGTACAAATACTTTAATGATAACATTATCATACTTAAGGTGCATAAAATGATAACCTACCAGAGAAGTTTTAACCGCCGCTATAAGCATTGCCGTTATCAATGTTAAACTGCCCAGATGAATTCCTGCTATTGTTACTGTAACCGCGGTTAACGCGACAAGCCCAAGCCATACCATGAAGTATGTACCATAACTTACGTTATGTCCATGTCCCTCAGCATGCTCACCTCCATGGGCCGCATGCGCCTGTGATGCCGCTAACTCTCCTGTTTGTGTCTGTTCACTCATTATTTAATGATCTTTATTATTAAACTCTATATTTTTTTGGAGTGCATCGGCTGCGCCGATGCGATTTTTGCTTTTTTGACTTACTCTGCCTTAGCAGAGGAAGTTTGCCTCTCTGGTCAATGCAGCAAATAAAACAACGGGAACAAGAATATCCATATCACGTCAACCAAATGCCAGTACAAACCCGCATTTTCAAGCTTCTGGAAATTCGTACTGGTTATCTTATCGCGTGCAATAAATACCATTATGAATCCTATGAATATCAATCCCACAATAACGTGCAGCCCGTGAAGACCTGTCATTACATAATACAGACCGAAATATATCACTTCGCCGTTAGACATGTTTTCCAAAGCGGGTCCGCCGGGATAAATGCCGTTATGAATTTCATGGCTCCACTCAAAATATTTGTTTACCAAAAATGCCAGCCCGCAAACAATTGTAAACCACAGCATTCCCAGGGCAAGTCTTTTCTGGCTGCGCTGTATAGCCGCAATCGAAAGCGCCACCGAAAGCGAACTTGTTAAAAGTATTATGGTGTTAACCGCTCCTATAAACGAATTCATATCCGCCGCGGCGACTTTAAAGCCGTCAGCATATTCAAACCTGTAAGCGCCGTACAAAAGGAAAAGACCGCCGAATAAAAGCAATTCCGTAAAAAGGAAAAGCCACATCGCCATCTTTGAACCTTCATCATCACGGTGAACGTGAGCTCCGCCGTGAGCATGCTCCTCTTCGTGCATTACCTCGCTATGTTCTGTCATAAAGCTGCCTCCTGGTTAACTGTTTTCATGCCGCCGTTTGCATTTATACCTTCTTTGCTTGGATGCATAATATATGTTGCTTTATCGTGAACGTACGGACCGCCTGTAACGACCGGTATTTCATCAAAATTTTCAAGCGGGGGAGGTGAAGGAACTTTCCATTCAAGTGTTGTTCCGCCCCAAGGATTCATTGATGCTTTTGGACCTTTTAATAATGCATATAATAAATTACCGAACATAAATACTATACCGCTTACAAGTATCCATGAACCCACTGTTGAAAGAATATGCCATCCCTGGAACTGCGGAAGATAATCATAATACCTTCTTGGCATTCCCATATATCCCATTATAAAGAATGGGAAATATAATACATTAAAACCAATTATTATTACTGTACATGCCACTACAGCAAGCTTTTCATTATACATCTTGCCGAAAACTTTGGGAAACCAGTAGTGCATTGTCGCAAAGAACATAATACCCATTCCGCCAAACATCACGTAATGGAAATGCGCGACAACAAAGTATGTATCTGTAACGTGAATATCTGTTGCAAGCGCTCCAAGTACCAGTCCTGTAAGGCCTCCAATGGAAAATATAAAAAT
>JBHEKV010000171.1:0-6877 GCA_041859235.1 Ignavibacteria bacterium
GAAAAAAAATTTCTAAAATATTTCATTAATGGAAAAATCCTACATTGAGCTTGAAATTGCATTTAACGAATCCACTTATGACCTTATTTATAACAGACTTTATATTAATGGTTTAACCACAATTCTTGAAGAGAACGGCACACTGAAAGTATACCTGCCGGAATCAGACTCACACATTGCTGAAACAATAAGAAGAGAATTAACCATAGATGATAATATCGCTGATAACAATATTCATATTGGCAGATTTGAAAATAAAGACTGGAATACTGAATGGGAAAAAACCATTGAACCTGTTTATATTCTGGATAAACTTGTAGTATATCCTTCATGGAAGCGGGACGAATTAGACCTTTCCAAAGGTAACATTCCCATACAAATTGACCCCAAAATGTCTTTTGGTACCGGTCACAATGAAACGACACAGCTCATTTTGGAACAAATGAGCACGTTCATTGATCCTGCAACGGATAAATATTTACTTGATTTCGGCAGCGGAACAGGTATACTCAGCATTGCAGCAGTAAAACTTGGAGTTGAAAGTGCCGTAGCAATAGAAATTGATGAAGATTCCCTATGCAATGCGGCAGAGTATTTTGAATTGAACGGTGTTTCAGGTGATATTGTAATGCACCAGGCTGATATTTCTGAAATTACAGAAACAGGATTTGATGTTGTTGCGGCTAATATTACAAGTAATGTGATTATCCCGAATCTTGGGAATATTTACGATAAGCTTAAAACCGGCGGTAAGCTGTTTGTTACGGGAATACTGAAAGAAGAGACAGAAACTTTGATTAATGAGCTTACAAATCACAATTTTTTGATGAAAGAACTTAAACAAAGAGCTGAATGGTCAGCTTTTTATGCAATAAAACAATGATAACATACTCTCAATGTGTCGGGACGTAAGTCCCGACACCACCAGTAAGTTAGTGTCGTCGGGTCTTACGACCCGACGAAGAAAATATAACAAAAATGATAAGATCTACAATCGATATAGGTACAAACACCATTCTCATGCTGGTAGCAGAATATGACTTACAAACCGGAAGTATTAAAACCATTCTTGATATCCAGCGTGTACCAAGGCTGGGCAAAGGGGTTGACTCGAACAGAAACATTCTGCCTGAATCCATACAGAAAGCAATTGATATACTTGAGGAGTACAGTGATATCAGCGAAGACCACGACTCCGATAGAATTACCGCAACTGCCACGAGCTTTATCAGGGATTCACACAACAGGGATGAGTTCACAAGCGCTATAAAGCTTAACACCGGAATTGAAATTGAGATACTATCCGGCAATGATGAAGCTAAATGGACCTATGCCGGAGGCGTGTACGATAAACTCGGAAGTAATTCAAGGCTCACTACAATTGATATCGGCGGCGGGAGCACGGAAATCACAACTTCAGCAGATCCGGTTAACTCATTAAAAGACCTGCTGGCCGGGCAAATAACAGGCAAAAGCATGAATATAGGTTCAGTTCGACTTAACGAAAAATACCTGAAGAATCACCCCCCCGCTTTTGATGATATCATGAATGCTGAAAAGTTCATTAATGAACATTTGAAAGAAATTGATTTCGATATTGCAGGCACAGAGCTGATCGGGGTCGCAGGTACTGTGACAACTCTTGGTGCAATTGTGCTTGGCCTTGATAAGTTTGATGCCGGCAAAGTAGACGGGCTGAATATTTCAATAGCTGAAATTGAAAGTGTACTGAACCGACTCATACCAATGCCCATTGAAGAATTATACGGCATGGGTGATTACATGACGGGTAGAGCTGATATTGTTATTCCCGGTATATTGATACTGAAATGTTTTATGAGAAAATTCGGGTTTAATAATGTTAAGGTCAGTACTAAAGGATTACGCTATGGTGTGTTTTTGAGGGATGTTATTTAAAATAGAATCAAAACCTTTCTCCACTTCGTGTAGCAAGGCGTAACAAAAAGACTGCCACAAAGACTCAAAGACACAAAGAAAAGATAAATGATTTAGTTAGAAAACGTCCCCCCTTGTTTTCAAAGGGGGGATGAAGAACTTTAGTATTAATTTATCCACAATTAAACTTATGTTCTGAATTCCAATGATCTAAGATGGGGGTTTGTCTTCTGATTTTCAACAACGGGGTAATCTGTATATCGAAACGCCGTTTCGATATACTTAATGCACCTTAGTCAAAGCTACAATCCCCTGGTAAACCAAATTCACCGCAATTGCAAGTATAAAAAATCCCATCATACGTGTTAACACATTTATACCGTTTGAGCCAAGTTTTTTCATGAGCGGGATCGAAGCCAGCAGGAACAAATATGTCACAAGCCCTATACCCGTTATACCAATCACAAACCCGATGTAATCTTCCACATGCTTGGCATTTGTTGACATACCAATAACCGCGCCTATGGCGCCGGGACCGCTCAGTATGGGCATTGCCATAGGCATGAAGGATATATCCACATTTTCAACTTTTGCGGTCTTTTCTTTCTCATCATCAGCTTTTGAATTCACCATCTGCCAGCCTGTGTTGGCTACTATCAATCCGCCAGCTATTTGCAGCACACCAAGCGATATGCCAAACAGCTCAAGCAGCAGTTTGCCAATGAGCAAAAATGTTATGAGAATGATAAACACATTTATGGCGATCTTTCGCGCCTGCTGATTGCGGAAATCGGGTGTATCGTGGGCGGTAAGACCCGAAAATGCGGGCACACCCCCAATTGGATTTATCAGCGGGAATAACACGCTGAATGCAACACCTGCAAATGTTAGTATATCCTGAATTGCCATTATTATATTTTTTTTAAAATCTACACGAACAGACGATTCGTATTTTTATTGCTCCCCTCCTTTTTTAAGGAGGGGAAAGACTGCCGAAGGCAGGCTGGGGTGGTTTCAATTAGATTAAATTTTTAAAACTTCTACTTTAAAAAGCGTAAGTGACCACCCCGTCGTAACTCGCCAATGGCTCGTTACGCCTGCCCCTCCTTGTAGAAGGAGGGGAGCTTTTTTATTCTTAATCTATCTCACAATACTTCAAATTAATAATCCCCAGCCCGTCAACATACATCCCCTGAACGCGCTTTTGCTTCAGGTAAATATACTTATTATAATACACAATTATCCAGGGTGAATCATCAAACACCAGTTTATCAATTTCGTTATATACCTTCATACGCTCATTAAAATCTGTGAGTTTCAAACCAAGTTCATACAATGAATCAACCTTAGGATTTTTATAATGCGAAGTGTTCGGTCCTATGGGAGTCTCATTCTTACTGTAAAACAGCGCGTAATAGTTTTCGGGATCGTAGTAATCAGCGCCCCAGTTGGCGCGCCAGAAGCCCAGCTTGCCTTCATTCTGCGCTGAGCGGTGCGTAGCGCCGAGCATTTCTTCAATTTGCAGATTAACCCCAATTTCTTTTAACTGCGCCTGTATCGCTTCACATAATTCACGCTGAGATTCATCATTATGATACACAAGCTTTAATGTCAATCCCTTGCCTTCAGGGTAACCCGCTTCCTTCAGCAACTGAACAGCTTTTTGCTTATCATAGCTGTATCCCTTTACATCGGCTGAGTATCCCGGCATACCAATCGGCAGCGGACCGTTTACTCCCGGGGTACCTTTATTCTTAAGTACAAATTTACATATTTTATCACGGTCAATAGCGTAATTTAATGCCTGCCGCAGCTTCTTATTTTCTGCGAGCGGATTATCCTTGCCGCCTTCCATTTTTACATTCAGCATTGTGCCAAGATAAACTGTATTCAAGTACGGCTGCTTGATAAGCTCAAAATTATATTCCGGCTTCAGCTCGCCCTTATCATCAGTAATTAATCCAAATACATCAATTGAAGGTTTCTGGAAATCAAGCTTGCCCTCCTTGAAATCTAAAAATTCTGTTTCGGGACTACGTATAAACGAAACGCTGAATCCATCGATCTTAGGGAGCGCACTACCTTCTTTATCCTTTGCCCAGTAATTTTCATTTTTGGCGCAGGCAAGTTCTTTATCAACTTCCCATTTCACAAATTTGTACGGACCCGTGCCAACTATCCTGAATCCAAAATCATCTTTGTACATTTCAACCGCTTCTTTGGGATAAACATATCCGTACGGCATTGTAAGTATGCTCAAATACGGCGCAAAGGGCTGAACAAGTTTAATAATAAATGTCGAATCATCCTGTGCAATAAATCCCGAAATCCCTTTTACTTTATCAGGTGCAGCGGCGAATTCTTCGGCACCTTCAACCTTATCTCTGTAGACCCATAAGCCGCGAGTCTTTGCTCTCGGGTCACATACACGCTCATAGCAGTATTTAAAATCACTTGCGGTGACCCTGCGCCCTTTACCGCCAGGGAAACATTTATCATCATGGAAAAACACATCGCTCCGCAAATGGAAAGTATATGTCCTGCCGTCAGGCGATACTTCATAACTCTTAGCTAAAAGCGGCTGAAGCTTCGCATTTTTATCATACTCAACAAGTCCCTCGCATGTATTTACAAGCACGTGCAGCGCGGGATAGTTGTTTGCGGTAATGGGATCAAGGCTTTCTATGCCGTTTGGCTCATTATACCTGAAAATTTTCTCAGTGGAGTCCTTTTTAGTACACCCAACATTTGAAAACGATAAAAAAACAGCGAGAAGAACGCTTCCCGCTGTTAAAAGGCTTTTAATTGGTATTATCTTTTTAATAATCTGCTAATTATTTTAAAGAATTGATGGATTTTGGTGAAATCTTAGTGCATCCTTGGGGACTCGAACCCCAGGCCTAATGATTAAGAGTCATTTGCTCTACCAACTGAGCTAAGGATGCCCACAAATATGCATTTTCTAACTAATTCATTCAATCCCTTTTTTTATATAGACCACTCTTATTCTTTTTCTTATGATTTTATGGCGTTTATGCAAAAGTATCATCCAATGATTTGCATAAAAGCTTTCGGCGGGTTAAATTCAGTGATCGTTAACAAAAACGTATATCTTGTCGCAGAGCCCCAAAAAGCGGGAGACTCTTCGAATACAACTATTGAACGAATCACAAAAACATATCGATCTCAAATCGCGCGGCTCAGGGATAAATACCAAAAACCGGTTCGAGCCGCTTGATATTGATTACGACCTGAGTACATTTGATGAATACTTTGATTCAGACCCGGAGCTGGTTAGAATTAAAACGAAATTCTACAATGATAACAGCAGATCAATACTTGCCAAAAACGACTCCCCTGACCTTGGGTTTGATTACAGTATAAATCCATATCGCGGCTGTGAGCATGGCTGCATTTATTGCTATGCAAGGCCCACTCACGAGTACCTTGGTTTTTCAGCCGGCTTGGATTTTGAAACCAAGATTATGGTCAAGCGTGATGCGCCAAAATTACTTGATGAAGCGTTCCGCAAAAGGTCATGGGTGCCGCAGACAATTATGTTCAGCGGGAACACGGATTGTTATCAGCCCATTGAGCGCAAACTTGAAATTACCCGTGAGTGCCTGAAAGTTTTTCTTGAATTCCGGAATCCCGTAGGCGTGATAACAAAGAACGCGCTTATTCAGCGTGATATTGATATATTAAGTGAGCTTGCAAAGCTTAAGCTGGTTAATGCTGTGATAAGCATAACCACGCTAAAGCGTGAGCTATCCCGTAAAATGGAGCCTCGCACATCCGTTCCCGCAAAAAGGCTTGATACGGTTTATAAGCTGTCATCAGCGGGAATTCCCGTTGGTGTAAACGCCGCGCCAATAATTCCCGGTTTGAATGATGAAGAAATTCCCGCAATACTCAAAGCCGCCGCGGAGTGCGGTGCAAGATCAGCGGGCAAAGTAATGGTACGGCTCCCCTACTCAGTTAAGGAATTGTTTGATGAATGGCTTAAGCGTGTGTACCCCGAAAAAGCCTCGAAGATAATAAACCGCATTAAGGATATCAGGCGGGGTGAAATGTCGAGTCCCGAGTTTGGCACACGCATGCGCGGCGAAGGCGAGTATGCGCAGCATATTCATAACCTCTTCAAAACCTGCTACAATAAATACGGCCTGAATAAAGATATTGAACATACACGCAAAGACCTGTTTCGCGTTCCGCCGGTTGATAAAATGCAGGGTGAATTGTTTGGGTAATTACCCTTATCATATTTCATATTAATAAATTACTTCAATTTGTATATTTGATCTTGCCGTTTTATAAATTTTCCTGAATGACAGATAATACCAAACTCATTTTAGTAAAGCTGCTTCATACTGTAATATGGATATTTTTTAATATTGTGATATTCTACCTGCTGTACGCTGTGATCATCAATAAAATTGATCTCTGGGTATGGATCTGTTTGGGGTTAATAGGTTTAGAAGTACTGATACTGCTTGTATTCAGAAGCGTTTGTCCGGTTACTTTACTGGCTGAGAAATATTCTGATTCCGACAGGGCTAATTTTGATATCTACCTGCCGCACTGGCTTGCGAAGTATAACAAAAAGATATATTCCGTAATAGTATTGATTGCATTGGTTATTTTGGTGTACCGTTTGTATTCATAAATTAACTACATCATTTTTTGCTTAGATTCCACAGAACAAATTCCAATAATACAGATTTCCTTGAACTCGTTAATCAGCTTGATTCTGACCTTGCAGAGCGTGATGGCAGCGACCGTGTATTTTATAATCAGTTCAACAGGCTTGATCTCATAAAGCATGTAATAGTCGCATATGATGAAGATATCCCTGCCGGCTGCGGAGCGATAAAACATTTTTCAGAAGATACAATGGAAGTTAAACGGATGTTTACTCCCCTTTCACTGCGTTCCAGAGGCATAGCCTCTTTGGTACTTGCTGAGCTTGAAAAATGGTCAA
>JBHEKV010000027.1:0-11040 GCA_041859235.1 Ignavibacteria bacterium
CGTTTTAATGAAAACACCCGCTCAATTGATTTTAAAAATTCGGTATCATTCAAAAAAAATAAGAAGCTGGTAATTTTATTTGTATCAGCACTGATATTATTTAATGCTTTATTGTTTACTTTCCCGAATGCTTTTTTAGCCGCGGCTAACAGGATAGTTAACTATAATTTCACGTTTGTTGATAATTCACTGGGCATAGCCTTTGATGTTAAGCCCGGCAATGTTGAGCTGTCCAAAGGCGAAAACCTGGATGTTACTGCGCTCATAAAATTCCATGACCCGAATTACACCACCAATGAAATTACATTCCATACAAAGGAAGTAACCAATGACGGAATAGAGATATCAGAAAATGATGAGAGAATTCAGTCAAGCGGAACGAATGAGTTTAAAACTACTATCAAGAACATCAATTCACAGACAATTTATTGGTTTGAGTACAGGGGTGTTAAAAGCAGTCCATACACAGTTACAATTACTAACAGACCTGTAATAAAAAGTGTTAAAATAACCGTCTATCCCCCGGCTTATACTAAGCTACCATCACGAACAATTGATGGCAACGAAATTACAACCATTGCAGGAAGTACTGTATATGTGGAGCTTGATGCCAGCGATGACTTAAGCCGCTCTATGATTCAGTTTGCCGGCGCTACCGCGCCTGTTGCACTGGAAATATCCGGTAAAACTGCACGCGGTTCATTTGTAGCTGTAACAAACGGAACATTCAGCGTAAATGTTGTTAAAGACTTTAACGGTAAAGAGCTCACCGCAACTAATCCAAAAGAATTTGTCGTAAGGGTATTCCCCGACCAGTTTCCTATGATATCAATTATAGAGCCTGATAACAATGACCTGAACGTGCAGGGTAAGCGTGAACTGCTTGTGAGATCACGGGTAACAGATGATTTTGGTTTCACAAAAATGAGGATTGGTTATAAAACCGTAAGTTCAAAATTCGGACCCACTGATAAAGATTACCGCTATAGTGATATCCCCGTAAAAAATACTGATGCCACGGGACTTGAAGTGCCTTATGTATGGAATTTATCCTCGCTAAACTTAGGTTCAGAAGATGTTGTGGAATATTTTGTTGAAGTTTACGATAACGACGGTTTCAGCGGACCCAAGATGTCCCGAAGCGAAGTAAAACGGCTGATATATCCTTCAATGGAGTCATTGTTTAAGAAGACTGAAAAAACCAAAGAAGAAATTGAGAGCTCGATGAAATCAGCCATGGAAGACGCAATGGAGCTGAAACAGGAGCTTGATGAGCTTAAGGAAAAGATGGAAAAAAACCCCGAAGAAATGGGGCTTAACGATCCGAAGAAAAACCAGGAAATGCAGCAGAAGCTGGAAAACATTCAGAACAGCCTGAATACTACCCAGCAAAAGATGGAAGAACTGATGAAGGAGCTTCAGCAGAACAGCCAGCTCTCTAAGGAGACACTTGATAAGTATATGGAACTGCAGAAAATGTTCCAGAAGATCGATTCAAAGGAATTGCGCGAGGCGCTTAAGAAGCTGCAGGACGCAATGAAAAATATGAATAAAGACCAGCTTAAGGAAGCGATGAAGGATTTCAAGTTTGATGAAGAGAATTTTAAGAAATCGCTTGAAAAAACAATGGAACTGCTCAACAAAATAATGAATGAGCAGAAAATGGGAGAGCTGACCCAGAAGCTGGATGATATCACAAAAAAACAGGATGCCCTGAAAGAAGAAACCAAGGCGACCGATAAAAATGATAAGAATGCTTTAAACGATCAGTCAAAAAAGCAGGAAGATGTAAAGAATAATATGCAGGATTTCCAGAAGCAGATGAAAGAGCTTTCTGAGAATTTCAAAAAGGCAAACGACCAGCAGATGTCAAAGGAAATGCAGAAGATGCTTGAGGAAATTATGAAGAAGATGCTCGAGCAGAAGATGCAGAACTCGAAGCAGAACCTGGAACAGGGCAATAAAGAGCAATCACAGAAGCAGCAGGAAGAGATTTCACAAGACCTGAACGACCTGAACCAGCAGATGCAGGACATGCTGCAGAGCATGATGGATAAAGAGAGCAGCAAAATGATGGAAAAGATGCAGGAATTCTTAGACAGGCTGAAAGAAATGTCAAAGAAGCAGCAGGAACTGATGGATGAATCAGAGAATTTTGATAAGAATACAGATCCAAAAGATTTCCAGGATAACAAAATGCAGCAGGATAAGCTGCAGAACGAGCTTTCAAATCTGACTGAAGAAATGATGAGCATGGCTCAGCAGATGGGCATGAGTCCTATGATGAGCAAGAACCTTGGCGATGCATTCAATGAAATGCAGAAGGCATCAGACCAGCTTAGCAAAAAAGACGGTAAGAATGCCAACAAATCACAGGGGAACGCTAAAGACGCTCTTGATAAGGCCGCCGAAAAGATGCAGCAGATGTGCCAGAACGGAAAACCCGGTAACGGCAAAAAACCCGGTATGGGTCTGCAGCAATTACTTGAGCAGCTTCAGCAGATGATAGCTAAACAGCAGCAGCTGAATAACCAGATGCAGGGTATGAGTCCCAACGGCAACCAGGGAAAGCTATCGCAGGAACAAATGGCGCAGATGCAGAGGCTTGCGATGGAGCAGCAGCAGATAAAAGACGGTGTTAACCAGCTGAATGAAGAGTTCAAGAAACAGCAGGAATCTGAAGGCAAAAAACTGCTTGGAAATCTGGACCAGGTACAAAAGGATATGCAGGAAATAATCAAAGACCTGCAGGAAAATAATGTTACCCCTGAAACCAAAAAGCGCCAGGAGAAAATTCTTTCAAGAATGCTTGATTTTCAGCTTTCAACCCGCGAAAAGGATTTTGAGCAGAAGCGTGAATCAAGGCCGGGAAAGAATTTTGACAGATCTTCACCGCCGGAAATAGTGATATCAAAACCGAATATTATAAATGGAGTAAATCAGGATGCGCTTGAACTTCAGAAGGAGAATTATACCGAAGATTACGAAGTACTGATACAAAAGTACCTCGAAAAGATAAGGACAATAAACCGTTAAGTTGTTAACAATTATCTTTTTATCACCTATTACCTGTATAAAAATCCCTCTTTTTGATACATTAGGAGCATTTTTCACAATCTATTCCTAACAATTTCCTCACGGTTAATTAATCCTAAAATCCTTATATTTGTATAATCAATAAACATATATCTTATAATTAAAGGAGATGAATTCATGAGAAGAACATTACTTCTTATAGTGGCTTTTTTGTCACTGGTAATAGCTGAGAAGGCATCAGGACAGATCTTAATGACAGAAAATTTTGATTACCCTGCAGGCGATTCGCTTGGCGCACACGGCTGGGTTTCATTCAGCGGCGGAAATACAAACGTACTTTCGGTGGCAACACCGGGTTTAACTTATTCAGGTTACGCGCTCTCAGGCATCGGGAACTCCGCGCTGGTTCAGCGCACAGGACAGGATGCCTACAAACAATTTTCAGGCACAGGTGATTCGACAGGAAATGTGTACGTTTCATTTATGCTGAGAGTTGATTCAACCGCAGCAACTGGAGATTACTTCTTCGCTCTGCTTCCAGATAACTCAACAAGCAACTACACAGGCAGATTTTACGCAAAGGATACAACTGGTGGCTTCAGGCTGGGTATCGCAAAAGCAACTAATCCTATTGTTTACGCTAACCCGGTTTACTCATACGGTGTTACTTATCTGGTTGTCATAAAATATACTTTTGTTGATGGAGCAAGCAATGATGAAGTAAGTCTGTTTGTATTCTCCGGCGCAATTCCTGGAACAGAACCGGCTCCTTTGGTTGGTCCGGTCACACAGGCTATTGGTGATGCTCCAAATATCAGAAGAGTAGCGTTAAGACAGGGTACAGCTTCCAATGCCCCGGTATTATTAATTGATGGTATTCGTGTGTTCAAAACATGGAGCAACCTAGTTAGTGTTACACCTATAACCGAAGTAGCAGCAAACTTCTCGCTTTCACAGAATTACCCGAACCCGTTCAATCCTTCAACAAAGATAAACTTCTCTATCCCTGAAAGAAGTTTTGTTACACTGAAGGTTTATGATATGCTTGGCAAAGAAGTTATGGAACTGGTTAACAATAGTTACTCTTCAGGCACATACGCTGTTGATATGAATGCCAGTGGCTTAAGCACAGGAATATACCTGTACAGCATTGAAGCAAGAACCGTAAGCGGAAACATCTTAAAAGATACAAAGAAACTTACACTTGTTAAATAAAGATTATAGAGATTCAGCAGCAGGAAAAGGGGCTATTTTTTAGCCCCTTTTTTGTTTAGAAGATCTCTTCTTAGATTTATTGCCCGGATTTATTAAGCTCTCTTTGTCTTTTCCTCAAAACAAAATTGAGCACATACAGATCAAAGCAAACAAATGTGAATATCCCCATTCCTATAACCATTGAGTTCCCTCTTCTGAAACCTATTACAATGAAAGCAATTGAAGCAATCAGCGTTAAGACGACTGCAATATGGGCTGCCGTATTATTTTCTTTCTTTGTCGGGAAAGAAAGCGCCAGAAGTATAACGCCGATAGCCGGCGCAATGAGCGCAGTAGGGCTTCCGGATGTAAAATAGCCGTACACTCCCAAAGCTATCAGTACTACTGCATTTACAATCATTATAACGTGGTTTTGTATCATTTTTTTCTCCTTTAGTCAGACAGATATTTTTGATTGATGTTTACTATGATCTGTAATCACAATATCCGCTAAAAGATTTCTCATTTAAATTGAATAACACGCATTAAATCGCTATTTTTGAGCTCATATAAGCACATTTTCTAAAAATTTAGCAGCAAAGAATTTAGATGGCAAAACCTTCAAAAAAACAGGAAAAACAACAAAAAAATCTGAAAAAAGCAGTTGATATTTCTTTCAATATCAGCTTAACCCCTGCTGCCGGCCTAATTATCACAGCAGTATTACTCATACTTTCAGTTGTTTTGCCGTACTATTATGTTAACTATGCATTCTCCGTTAATCATTTCAACAGCTTCCCGCTTGATGACCCCTGGATACATTTGCAGTTTGCTAAAAATCTTGCAGAGTATGGCAGCTTTTCTTATTTCAAAAATGAAGTAGTGACAGCAGGCTCAACATCGCCTCTTTATACTGCGCTGCTGGCAGCCGGATTTTTTGTCACAAATAATGAAATGTGGCTTAGCTATATCACAGGGATCCTTTTCTTTTTGATCTCGGTGTATTTTTTCTACAGGCTAAGCGGCACATTTTTCACCGGTGAAAACTGGCTGGCCATAGCCGCAGCTTTGCTCTTTGTTTTTGATAAGTGGCTGAATTTTATCTCAGTAACCGGAATGGAAACTACGCTTTACATTTTCCTGCTGGTTGCGTGTTATTATTATTACCGCAAAATGAATGCAATTGGTTTTGCGGTGACATTGGGGCTCACTTTCTGGACCAGACCGGACGCTTTGGCATTTATTGCGGCTATAGCCGCAGATTATTTCTTCAGGGTATACTTAAAGAACAGGGCGCCTAAAGAGAACGCAGGAATTGAACTGTTTGAGAAGAAGGAACTGTATAAAATTGCCGGCATTTTTGGGATTATTATGGTTGCATATTTTGCGATGAATTATCTGATCTCAGGCTCGCTCCTTCCGAACACTTACAGTGCGAAGCTGGCTTATTATTCCGCGGAATTCCGCAGCCGTGCTGAATTCATGAAAGTTGAAGTATGGGAGTACTTCACAGAATCTGCTTACCTGCTGATTTTCATACCGTTTTTATTCGGAGTGATCAAACTTGCTAAAGATACACTTAAGCTAAAGTATAACCCGCTCATTCCCGCATTTATTTTTATTGTTCTGCTTATATTTATGTACTGGTATAAACTTCCTTATGCACACCGCTTTGGAAGGTATATGATGCCAATATTTCCGTTTTACATACTGCTATCGGTGTACGGAGGCAGGGAGTTCTTCAGGTGGTTTGCGAATTACATTGGCGACAGCAAACTTGTAAATGGTCTGAATGTAATCCTGCTTGCAGGTACACTTGTTTATTACGGCACTGAGTATTACGAAACAAGAAAGATCTTCCAGGACCAGTCACGGCATATTTACATAAGGCAGGTAGAAACCGCCAAATGGCTGAAGAATAATACCCCTGAAGGCTCAATAGTTGCCACACATGATGTTGGCGCAATCGCGTATTATTCTGATAGAAAAATAGTTGATGTTGTTGGTCTGATAAATCCTGAATTCATAACCAAACTTAACACCAAAGAATTTGCAGGTTTTGTTGAAGAGCAGATAATTAAGCAGAATGTGACATATATGGCTTTCCTTAAAGAATGGTTCCAGGTGGTGAACCAGCCGTCTTTGTTTACCGCCGGTGAAAACGCCTTTGAGATAATGCAGGTATACAAATACATCCCCGGTAAAACTCATTTGCTTTCCACTGAAGTGAACAGCGGCATTCAGTATGCCAGCCAGCTGATAAGCTCTAAACAATACCCGCAGGCAATGAATGTATTAAAGCAGCTTGCCGCGATGGATCCCAACAGCTCTCTGACATATTTTATGATGGCATACGTGAATTCTTTTACTAATGACGGTGTTTCGGCCGAAAAGAACCTGCTAAAAGCCATTGAGTTGTATCCCGACTATAAAGACGCTGTGCTTTCTCTCAGTAATTTATACAGAATACAGCAAAAGACCGAAGATTCACGCAGTGTGCTGAAAAAATACCTGTCAGTGAACCCGCAGGATACTGCTGTTATGAATCAGCTTAACAAGCTTGATCCGGTAAAAACAGATTCATTGAATACAGAAAAACCAAAAACTAAATAAGGTACGATCTTTGAATTCCGGCAGAATAATTTATCCTTCAGTTTTTTTAATCTCATTTGCAGTATTTTTCTTACTGCAGCTGGGTCTATTGAACCGCGGGTATAATAATTCAACTGAAGATGCTGTTATAAAGATAGCTAAGGGTGATAACCTGCGTACCGTTGCTGAAAAGCTAGAACAAAGCCAGGTAATTTACAACAAATATGTTTTCGTTGCTATAGGCAGATTGTTCGGCAAGCAGGATAACCTGATTCCGGGAGAGTATAAATTCGGCAATGGGTTGACTTATCTGAATGTGCTCAGCACAATTACAGATCCGGCAATTATAAGGACTGTAACTGTAACTATACCTGAAGGAATGAACATCAGGCAGATTGGGAGATTGCTGCAGCGGCAGATTGGGGTTGATTCAGCACGGTTTGTTGAAGAAGCCAAAAACGACAGCCTGATAAAACTGCTTGGATTTGAGGACAGCAGTAAAATAAAAGATCTGGAAGGCTATCTATTCCCTGATACATACCAGTTCCGTTTCAATTCACTGAACCGTGAAAAAGAAATTGTCTCGCTTATGGCGGCAACTTTCAGGAAAAGAATATCGCCTGAAATGCGTGAAGAGATGAAAGCAAAGAATCTGACTTTGAATGAACTGGTAACAATGGCATCAATAATTGAAGGCGAGACAAGGTATGAAGCTGAGAAAAAAACAATTTCAGGGGTGTATTACAACAGAATAAAAAAAGGAATGAAGCTTCAGGCTGATCCGACAGTGCAGTATGTACTTCCCGGTGGCTCTAAGAACAGGCTTTTATATAGCGACCTGAAAATTGAATCACCATACAACACCTATTTATATATAGGTTTACCTCCGGGTCCGATAAATAACCCGGGCTTAAGCTCCATAATTGCCGCGCTCCAGCCTGAGGAAAATACTTACCTTTATTTTGTCGCCAAAGGTGATGGTTCGCACAGGTTCGCAGTAAGTTATGAAGAACACAAGAAGAACATTACATTGTACCAGAAGTATCTTAAAGAGCTTGAAGAAAAGAAACAAAACTCTCAGCCTTAATCTAACTTAGCCAATTGATAAACAAAGTAAAAATACTCGGCAGTCTGCTTCTGAAGCTTGAAACAAGGAGCAAAACCGGTTCCGGCAGGAAAATGCTGCTGCTTAACATTTCGTATTTTATACCCGGAGTATTTTTGCCATGGATACTGCTAAAACAAAACGCTGATCCGACAGGATTCCAGTTCTCATTCTTAACATTCCTTTTTTACTCGCTTATAATTGCATTCACAATTATTACTGAGCTTGATAATCTGATTACCAGCAAAACCGAAGCCGAAATATTGGCTGCAATGCCAATTGACCTGAAGCTGCTTGTAAATGCCAAGATGTATATGATTACCCGCTACCTGCTGCTGTTATCATTACCTCTGCTTCTGCCGGGAAGCATTTATTACTATGCCATTTTACGGTCATTCCCAAGGGCTTTGCTTTTTTATATTTCAGCGCTGATGCTGTGTTTTTTTACAGCGAATGTTCTGATCCTGCTCTACAGCATGGCACTAAAAGTATTCCGCACAAAAAGCGTTGGCTCATATACTATGATTTTTCAGGCAGGGATGATACTCATACTTATCATGGCTTACCAGTTCATTTCATTTGGAATAACCGGGCAGCCCGGAAGCAGCGTGAACGGATACATAGCTTCACTTCAGCAGAAAGGTGTGATTGACTACTTCCCGCCTGCATGGTTTGCATTTTTAACAACAAGGAATCAGTATTTACTTGAAGCAGGATTAATTGTCAAACTGATTATGCCGCTGCTTATAACTATTTTGAGTTACTTCAGCCTGAAAATGTATCTTGATGAGAATTATGTTCATATCAGAGATAAATTCCTTAATTCAAGAATAATTTCATCTGGTATATCAGAAAAGAAAAGATTCTTCATCTTCGCAATGATAAGTGATCTTATTCAGAATGTATATTTGCGAAATAACACAGAGAGATCCTCGTACGGACTGATACGCGCGCTATATTACAAAGATAAAACCGTACGGCTGGCAATACTGCCGATGTTAATTATACCGCTCGGACTTGGGATATTTGCGCTGATAACAAATCAGTTACCCCCGCCGTTTGATAAAAATTATTTTGATATCAAACCGGTATTCCACATTTCATTGCTGCTGAGTCTGCTGGTAGTTTTAAATACCGCCATAATTGGCGTTAAGGTAACAAATTATTCCGGGGCTTCCTGGATTTATGATTCATACCCCGCAGCATCAAAAAGGAATTTCAGGAACGGCTTCAGGAAATTCTTTGTGGTTTACCTTTTAATTCCTGCCTGCATAGGACTTGGAATAATTTTTACCATAAAGATCCCAATGCACCAGGCGCTGCTGCATACAATATTTATTTTTGCGGCCGCTAATTTGTACAATTCTATATATAACCTGTTAAGCAGAAGCCTGCCCTTCACCCGTGAAAATACACTTATCAATTCACTGCAAAGGATGACATCTATAATTTATCCGTTTATTTATGGCACTATAGTGATAGTTATACAATTGTTTGTTTATAAAAGCATGTTGACAACCGTTATTGCTATTTTAGCATTCATTACTGTTACATTTTGGCTGAATTACTTTGGCTATGTGAGAAAAAAGTGAAAATCCTGTCTTTGAATTTACTTAAACTAACCTTTACAAAATTCATCAAAAATGCTTATTTCAGTTTATTTTCAGCAGTTTTCCGGATATTATCATTATGTCTGATTATTCTTTCTTGAGGGAACCAAAAGAACTCTTAAATTAATAATTTCTCATTTGTTTATTGACAAATCATGTTTTTTTGGTTATGTTTTAAAAAAAAGATATGAAAACCCTCGTAAATTATCTTTTCCTCTTATTGATTGCAGCATCAATAATCCACTCACAGTCGCTTGCGCCTGCCCAAAGCATTTTTATGCAGGGTAACAACATCAATGCAGTTTTCAGAACTGACGGTTACTTTAATTATGACAAAGTTACCTTTTCAAGTGGGGCAGCGGGATTTATATGGCCGGCCGGGGCAACACAAAGATTAACTGCCGTGTTTACTTCCGGCATGTATATAGGCGCAAAAGTCGGACCGCAGCGTGAGCTTAGACTTGCCGCTTCGTTCTTTAATTCGCATTACAGCCCGGGTAATATTCCCGTTATTGGACAAGTTCCCCCTACATCAGTCTGCAGCGATCCATCATGGAGAGGATATTATGTTCAGCTTACTGATCCAGCTCTATTTGGTGGAGGTACCAGGTATAAAATCGCAGGAGGCAGACAATATACTTTCAATTATGATTCGTGGGCAAGCTGGCCTGTGCAGAAAGGTGCGCCATATGTTGAAGTCAATGGAATCCCCGGCTATCAGCCTGCATGGGATGGCGACAGGCCCGGAATTGGAAATGGGATGACAGCAAGACCGGAAGAGCTTTTGTTCATGGTGTTTATGGATTATACCAACTGTACAAATAATGTTCATACAAGTGAATTGAGTCTTCCGGGCGGTACCCTGCCTTTGGGCGTAGAAATTCAACAGATTGTATTTAACTTCAATTGTGTACCCTTACGTGATATGTATTTTGTAAAATGCCGAATCATAAATAAGAGTTCGCTCAACTGGGATAGCGTATATTATTCTACGGCTAATGAACCTGATATAGGCGCAGCATTTGATGACCCAGCAGGTTGTGACAGTACACGAGATCTTGGATATGTATACAATTATAGCAATAATGATCAGGATTATGGCATTAATCCCCCAGCAACAGGTACACGATTTTTACAAAGCCCTGTAATCTATACAGGAAATTTCAATGATACTTTAAAGTTACCATACGATACCTTGTACGGTTACAAAGCTTTAGGTATGACATCGTATAATGAGTTCTTAAACGCGGGTAACGAGTGTACCGGTGACCCTGATAATGCAGTTAGTGCATATAATTTTATGAAAGGACTTGACGGATGCGGCGTGCCTTTGATAAATTGGGTAACAGGTAACATAACAAAATTCCGATATAACGGCAACGCCTGCAGCAGAACCGGCTGGTTTGATAGTACTTCGCATCAAAGCAGATATGTACAGAATTCGGGTCCATTTAAAATGCAATCCGGCGATACACAGATCGTAGTTATGAGTTTTATGATAAC
>JBHEKV010000070.1:0-2959 GCA_041859235.1 Ignavibacteria bacterium
GACGCAAACTTCATTCTGCAAAGCTGAAAAACTTTCAAAACCTGAGTATCTGAAATTATTGAGGGATGAAATTGAGAACTTCAGAAAGCATTTTGTTGATTGGGTAAAAACATTTGATAAAGAAAATGATATAAAAGACGATTGGGGTTTGTTTTATGACTAATACTTTTCGGTTTCAAATATTCTAAAAATCATCACTTCACCATATCAATAAACACTTCCCAGCCTGCTCTTGGCTTAATTGAATTCTGTGCTATTTCAAATTTCTGAATCTTGAACACTCCTTCAAAATGCCGCAGGTATTCTTCTTTTGTATCAACATAGGGCGGCCCGCCGGGTGATGGTTCATTTCTGAATATCAATAAACCCGTTAAATGCCCACCGGGCTTAAGAAGTTCATGCATTTTGCGCGCATACTTACCGCGCAGAGAAGGATTAATGGCAATAAAAAATGTCTGCTCAATTATCAAATCATACTGACCGCTATGCTCAAAGAAATCTTCATTCAGCAAATGTTCACCGGGGAAGTCCTTTACCCGCTCCTTAAAATTTTCAAGCGGTTTAGGGGCAATATCCATTACGTATACATTTGTAAATCCGTTTTTATGCAGGTATTCAGCTTCATAAGCATTGCCTGCACCGGGTATGAGTATATCAATGTTCTTATCCGTAAGTGTATCAATATAATCAGTTATGGGCGGAGCCGCGCAGCCGATATCCCATCCGGTTTTGCTTTCAAGCCAGCGTTTTTGCCAAAAATCCTGTGTATTTCCCATAGTTAATTTATTTCCTATCCTTCATGCCACGAATACAACTAAACAACATTCTTTGTTAGCCTAAAATGTACTGAATATTGAAAAATCCAATAATATGACGTTTCGTGGCATGAATATCTTTTGAAGCATTTTAATCGTGCCACGAAATCAGAGAAATTGATGATATCGGAATACCCGAGTCACATTTATGATTCAAACTTCTATAATTTGGTATTCGTGGCACGAAAAGACTAAAAATTTTTCTTTACAAAGTTATGTTTAATTTAATTAATTTGCATCTGATTTATTTTGAAGACAAAAACCAACATACCGTTAATAACTGCAGATAACACAATCTCACTGCATGATACTGTCTTCACAGTGTTTGATGTTGAAACCACGGGCCTGAGCGCCCAAAACAACCGCATGACTGAAATTGGAATAGTAAAAATGCGGGGCGGTGAAATAATAGATGAGTATGAAACGCTTATGAATCCGGGTGAGTTTGTTCCCCCTTACATTACACAGCTTACGGGAATCACAAATGAAATGGTCCACAAAAAGCCGCCATTTGAAGAGCTTGCTCAGGGAATACTGGATTTCATAAGGGGTGGCTCAGTCTTTCCGGTGCTTGGGGGACACAATGTTAGGTTTGATTACAGTTTTCTGAATGCTTCACTTCTCAGGGCGGGGTATAACAAACTTGACTATCCCGCATTATGCACAGCAAGACTTGCGCGCAGGTTAAGCCGCTCGCTGCCCTCAAAATCACTTGATTCACTTAAGCGTCACTTTGGCATTCACGCAAAACGCAAACACCGCGCAATTGATGATGCCCGCGCTACCGCGCAAATACTCGCCATATTCATAGAGCAGCTTGTAAATGAATTTGAATTTGAAACAATTGATGATGTTCTGGGCTTTCAGTACAGGAAGATCTATGATGAAACCAAAACCACTCCCCGGTTCAGAAAAATTAAGGTTGACCTGAAAGAAGTACCAAAGCAGCCCGGAATATATTTTATGCTGAACAAAAAAGATGAAATAATATACATAGGCAAGGCCAAGAATTTAAAAGAACGGCTTGGTTCATATTTCTATCATAACGTATCTCACACAAGCAAAATTATAAAGCTTGTGCGTTATGTTCATAAGGTTGATTGGGAAACTACCGGCTCGGAACTTTCAGCTCTATTGGCGGAAAGCCGAATGATAAAAACACACAAGCCAAGATTTAATTCCGCAATAAAATCGTATCGCAAGTTCCCCTTTATTAAAATTGATGTTCAGCGCACATTTCCGAAAATATATAAGGTGTATGAAATACTGCCTGACGGCGCAAAGTATTACGGACCCTTTGCAAGTTCATTTACAGTAAACAACCTGATAGAGAGGATCAATAAGTTATACAAACTGCGCAAGTGCGATGATATTAACCTGAAGCCCGCGAAATCACATAGTACCTGCCTGTACCATGAAATCGGTCAATGCGGCGCGCCGTGCAATTTTACTTCATCTGCACCTGAGTACCACCGGGAAGTTAAGCGGGTTGATAAATTCCTGCTTTCGGATTCAGAAGAAGGGGCGGTTAGATTCCTAGAACGTGAAATGGAAATAGCAGCAGAAGAAATGAACTTTGAACACGCTTCACATATAAGGGATAACATTAACGATCTGAAGAAAGTGATGCTGAATATTGAACTCACTAATTCAATTGTTGAGCTGCAGAACTATATTATAAAATGTAAAAATGATAATGACGAAAATGCATATGAAATATTTTTGATGGTAAACGGCAAAGCCGCAAAGACCTTTATCATAAATGAAGAAAACAAAGCTGATGCCGATTACCTTGAGAATATAAAAGAAGAGATAAGTTATCTCTATTTTCACGGAGCACTGTTTAAGGATTTTGTTTTTTCGAAGGCGTATCATAAATTCAAACTTGATGAGATCGATACACTTAAAATTATTTCAAACTGGGTTTACCGCAATTACAAACCATCAAGGATACTAAAGATGACCTCGCGGACCAGGATAGAGGATGTTATGAAATTCATACTGAAAAAGTGATAATTATCCCCAAAACTACCGAATTTTAGGTTAGATTTAATTGGAAAAAATCATTATTTATGTGTTCTATAACCGCTAAAATCAGCTAAATAGCACTGAAAAAGCTGAAAATTCTTTGAAATATTGCCCGG
>JBHEKV010000025.1:0-9281 GCA_041859235.1 Ignavibacteria bacterium
ACGGTTGCCGATAATTCTATTTGTAGCTGCCGCTTCATTTGCATTAACCTACTATATTACTTACGCTGAACGCACGGGTATAGGGTACCAGCCCGAGCAGCCAATTGCATATTCGCATAAACTGCATGCCGGTGATATGGGCATGGATTGCCAATATTGCCACGTAGGTGTCGAAAAATCAAGGGTCGCCAGTGTTCCTTCTGTGAATGTATGCATGGGATGTCATGCTATCGCAAGGAAAGACCAGCCGGAGATTCAGAAACTTACCCAATATTACAACGAAAATAAGCCTCTTCCGTGGAAAAGGATCCACAGAGTGCCTGATTTTGCATATTTTAATCATAGTGTTCATGTAAACAAAGGTATTATCTGTCAGGATTGCCATGGGCAGGTCCAGGCTATGGATACCCTTATAAATAACAAATATAAATCAACGGGACAGGTTAATTCATTTACAATGGGTGCCTGCCTTGATTGCCACCGCACGGCACATGATAAGTTCCCGAACTTACCGGACCTGAAAAAAGGACCGGATAACTGTTCGGCTTGTCACAGATAAATAGTGAAGTGCAAATAATAGCATATTGAGTGAGATAGCTTCGCCGTTTCACTTTCCGCAAATAAAAAAGAACGACTATATTATAGTATAAGTATTATACAAAATGAATTCAAATAATTCCGGTAACAACAATTCAGGTAAAATAAAACGCAGGAACTTCTTCGTTTATCTTGGCGCGGGCGCAGTTGCAGCAGCGGCCATCACGAAGCTTCCGTTCAAACTGTTCGGGCAGAAATTAAAAGCCGAAGCAAGCGTTAAGGTTAAAGCAAACCCGTATGCGGTAAAACGTGATATGAGCAGTAAAGGACCGAAAGGCCAGGTGAGAGGATAGTATGAAAGAAATGGATGAACTGAATAAACCTGTTGATAACACTTCGGAAGAAAACCAGACTAAAGATAGCGGTTACTGGCGGAGCTTTAAGGAATTATATAACGACCCTGCATTTGACAAAACTTTAAAGAATGAGTTTTCACCGGAGGCTTTGCAGAAGCCCGATGTAGCGAATATGTCAGCGGTTACCAGGAGAAGGTTCCTTGCGCTGATGGGTGCCTCAGCGGCATTTGCCGCGGCAGGCTGCGGAAATTACCAGGATAAAGGAACAATTGTTCCCTACAACCAGAAGCCTGAAGAAGTTACACTTGGTTTACCGAACTATTACGCATCAACCTGCACAGGCTGCACAAGCGCCTGCGGTATTTTGGTTAAGACCCGTGAGGGAAGACCGATAAAAGTTGACGGCAACCCTGACCATCCCGTAAACAAAGGGAAGATATGCACCAAAGGCCAGGCAAGCGTTATGAATCTTTATAACCCTGAGCGTTTAAAAGAGCCGATGATGAATAAGGCACAGACAAACTGGAACGATATTAACAAAAATGTAACAGCAGCATTAGGCTCAGCGGCCGGTTCGGGAAAAGAAATTGCGATAGTAACACACACGATACTTTCACCCACGTTAAAAAGATTACTTGATGAGTTTAAGTTAACTTTCCCTACGACAAAAATATATTCCTACGAAGTATTTAATGATTCAGCACGCCAAAATGCATGGCAGAGATCATACGGCAAACGCAGTTTGCCTGTGCTTCAGCTTGATAAAGCTAAGGTAATTGTTGCGCTTGAGTCTGATTTCTTAGGCAACGATCACAACATGCTTGAATACACTAGGATGTTCACACAGAACCGTGATGTAATGAGCAAGAATGAATTCAACAGGCTGTACGCTGTTGAAGGGGCTGTTACAAATACGGGTATGAACGCAGATTACAGGCTCCGCTTAAGAACTGACGCTATTGAAGAGTTTGTAATGTGCCTGCTCAACGAACTTGTTGGAAAGAAAAAACTTTCAGGCTACGCAATGGATTCACGCGTTACAAGCGTATTCGCAGCAAATGATATAAGGCAGTTTGCCGCAAAATATAAGCTCGATGAAAAAGTTGTAAATCATATTGTAAACGATCTCGCCAAGTTCCAGGGTGAAGCAATTGTCCTCGGCGGCGATAAGCTTCCGGAATCAACACACATTGCAATAAACCTGCTGAACGAAGCGCTTGGTAATAATAAGTTATACTCCGCAGAAGCAGATAACACAGATCTTATGCCGCTCAGCACACCAGCAGAAATGGATAGCCTTGTTCAGGCTATGGCAGGCGGCAGGGTTGGAGTTGTTGTTCATTTTGATACCAATCCTGTATACAACCTTTCACCTGAGTACAAATACGAAGAGGCTGTAAAGAAAGTACCAATGAGCATAACGCTCACAGAACTTGTTAACGAAACATCAGAAGTTTCAAATTATGTGCTGCCGATTCATAACCAGCTTGAAGCGTGGAACGATTTTAAGACACGAACCGGCTTCTACAGTATGCAGCAGCCGATTATTGCGCCGTTATATAACACCAGGCAGAAAGAAGCTATTCTGCTTAACTGGAAAGAACCCAAAGAATTCACCGAAACATTATATAAAGATTATCTTTCATCCAACTGGGAAAAAGCGATTTACCCGGTAATGGGCGCAGCGGCACCATTCAAAAAATTCTGGAATTCAGTTCTGCACGATGGTGTGGTATTTCTGAATGAAAAACCGGAATTGGCAGGCAGCGCATTCGCAGTTGATGCATTCGCATCATCGCCCAAAATGAAAGCATCAAATGATTTTACAATACTGCTGCAGGCTAACAATAATGTTGGTGACGGACGCTTTGCATCTAACGGATGGCTGCAGGAATTACCTAATCCGGTAACAAAAATTGTGTGGGATAATTACGCGGCAATTTCAGTGCAGTCAGCCAGCGAGCTTGGTGTTGATACCAACGGAACAGTTGATATTACGATCGGTTCACGCAGGCAGACCTTCCCCGTATTTATTCAGCCGGGGATGGCGGATAAAACAATTGAAATTTCGCTTGGCTACGGCAGAACAGCCGCAGGCGCAATTGGCACAGGTATCGGCGTTAATGCAAACATGCTGATCGCAAAAAACGCTCCGCTGAATGACAGGCTATACAACAATGCGCAGGTAACATCAGCCGGCGGTAAGTATGAGTTAATTTCAACACAGGAACACTATCCAATAGATAGTGACCCGTTATTAAAAGATATTCAGTTCAGAAGAGGAATAATAAGACAGGGTACTGTTGAAGAATACAAAAAGAACCCAAAATTCCTGCAGGAAGGTATGCATCATATGGACCTGCAGCCGATAAACACTCCGCCTGTTTATGACAGGGAAGGATTTACCGGCTATAAATGGGGAATGGCAATTGACCTGAACAAATGTACAGGCTGCGGCGCATGCGTAACAGCATGTAACGTTGAAAATAATATTCCGATTGTTGGCAAAGACCAGGTTAAAGCTAACCGCGAAATGATGTGGATGAGAATTGACCGCTATTACTACGGTACACCTGATGCACCATCAGCGAACTTCCAGCCGATGTTATGCCAGCACTGCGATTATGCGCCTTGCGAAAATGTTTGTCCTGTAGCGGCAACAACTCACAGCGAAGACGGTTTGAACGGAATGGCTTATAACAGGTGCGTAGGTACAAGATACTGTTCAAACAACTGTCCATACAAAGTAAGAAGGTTTAATTATTTTGACTGGAGAGACAGGGTTGGTGAGGGCATTCAGTACGCTGAACCTATGAACCTGATGGCAAACCCCGAAGTTACTGTACGCTCACGCGGTGTGATGGAAAAATGTACATTCTGCGTGCAGAGAATTATGAAGGAAAGACAGGACGCAATTCAGGAAGCGCGCGGTGTTGTTGGCAGCAATGTTAAAACCGCCTGCCAGGATGCATGTCCCGCTTACGCAATTGAGTTTGGCAATATTAACGATAAAGAATCAGCAATAGCTAAATACCGCACACATGAATTAGGTTACAGTGTGCTTGAAGAGATAAAAGTTCTGCCTAATGTAACATATATGGCAAAGCTGAGAAATATTTACGAGCCGATGCATACAGATGAAAAGAAGCATAAGCCTGAAGAGAAAAAGTCAGAAGATAAGAAGACGGAAGAGCATAAGTAAGTTTGATGTGAATCGTCAGACGTGAAACGTCAAACGTGAAACGGATGAGTAGGTGCGTAGATGAGTAGATGAGTCGTGTGCAATAATAGTTTCGATTCAAGAGCTTCAGGCAGAAGAGCAAAAAAGAAAATTCGATTTTTTAATTATAGAAATAATTTAATATAATGAGTCTTGACGCAACATATACACGGGAGCTTCCTTTAGTTGAAGGAAAAACTTCGTTCAAGGAAATTGATGATGTAATTGCCAGGCCGACTGAGACCAAGCCCAATATTAAATGGTTTATTGCCATTGGTATCAGCTCAACTGCGCTGCTTGTTGGCGCTGTATGTTTAGGGTTAACGTTCTGGTACGGTGTTGGTTTATGGGGCAACAACCAGCCGGTAGGTTGGGCGTTTGATATTATCAACTTCGTGTTCTGGATCGGTATCGGTCACGCGGGTACACTTATATCAGCTATCTTATTCCTTTTCCGCCAGAAGTGGAGAACGGGTATTGCGCGTTTTGCCGAAGGTATGACGATCTTTGCGGTTATGACAGCGGGTATTTTCCCCGCAATTCATACTGGCCGCCCGTGGTTAGATGGTTATCTGCTGCCTTACCCTAACCAGCATGGTTTATGGGTTAACTTCACTTCACCGCTGCTTTGGGATGTGTTTGCGGTATCAACTTATTTCACGGTATCTTTTGTATTCTGGTACATTGGTTTGATACCTGATTTCGCAACTCTTCGTGACAGAACAACAAGCGGTATCAAAAAAGCAATATATACAGCGCTCAGTTTAGGGTGGAGAGGTTCAAACCGCCACTGGCAGCATTATGAAAGAGTTTATTTAATACTTGCGGGACTTTCAACACCGCTGGTACTTTCAGTACATACAATTGTGAGCTTTGACTTTGCCGTATCGGTAATACCGGGATGGCACACAACGATCTTCCCGCCATACTTTGTTGCCGGCGCTATTTTCTCAGGATTCGGTATGGTATCAACTGTACTTATAATAGTGCGCAAAGTGTTTGATATGGAGCATATCATCACTGTAAACACGCTTGAGAAGATGAACAAGATCCTTCTTGCAACAGGTACTATGGTTGGATATGCTTACGCTATGGAATTCTTTATAGCATGGTACAGCGGTAATCCTATAGAGCAGTTTACATTCATTAACCGCGCATTTGGGCCGTACTCATGGGCTTACTGGATAATGTTCAGCTGCAACGTATTTTTCCCGCAGCTTTTCTGGTTCAAAAAAATAAGAAGAAGCATACCAATAACATTTGTGCTTGTGCTGCTTGTAAATGTTGGTATGTGGTTTGAAAGATACGTAATTATAGTAACATCGCTTACACGCGATTACCTACCTTCAAGCTGGGGTATGTATTTCCCGACAATGTATGATTTTGGTATCCTGCTTGGAAGCTTTGGAATGTTCTTTACGCTGGTGCTGCTGTTTGCCAAAACAATGCCCGTAGTTGCAATGAGTGAAATTAAAGCAGTTACAGAAGGCGCACAGCCAAGCCATAAGCATAAACATGAGTAAGTGAGTTTGATTCCCAAACTGGACCGCCAGGGCGGATTGGGAAACAGATTTTTAGAAGTAACAGATATGAACAGGGGGTTGTAACCCCTTGCGATGTAAGAAATAAAAGAAGTTACCAATTAAATAAGCATGATAGGTAAAATATTAAAGAAGTTTGATGAAAGATTCCTGAAGAGCGAACCGCGCACAGGTGAACTGTACGCTGTTGCGGCTTTATTCGATACGCCTGACCAGATAATACATGCTGCAGAGAAGGTATCCGGCGCAGGATATAAGAAATTTGATGTATTAACCCCGTATCCTGTACATGGAATGGACGGCGCAATGAACCTGAAACCTACCGGCATTGGCTGGGTTGGTTTAGTAGCGGGTATGAGCGGAACATTCCTTGCTTTTTTAATGATATGGTGGATGGTTGGAGTAAACTACCCCAACATTTTCGGCGGTAAGCCGTATTTTAACCTTCCGGCATCGATACCCATAATGTTTGAGCTGACAGTGCTGCTTGCGTCATTAACACTTGTTGGTTCACTGATAGCATTATTTATGAAATTGCCGGCGAACGCGAATCCATTGATGGATACAGATTTTATTAAACGTGTTACAAGCGATAAGTTTGGTATATATATAGAAGCAAAAGACCCGAAATTCAAACTTGAAGAAGTAAGAGCAATGTTTGAAGGCCTGGGTTCAACTTCTATCAGCAATATTCACGAAGCTGAATATGACCTTGGCGATACAAAGAATCCATTGCTGAACGGTAAATTTATCAGCACGCTGATTGGAACAAGTGTTGCTGTTGTTGGAATAACATATTTTGTATTGAATGTACTTTTATTCCTTCCGCCGTTTGACTGGATGCACCGCCAGCCAAAAGTTCTGCCGCAGACAGAAAGCAAGTTCTTTAAGGATGGCTTTTCAATGCGTAAACCGGTTGAGGGTACTGTTGCAAGGGGATTTATGCCTTACGAATTCAAAGGCATGCCGGATAGTATGGTTGTAATAACTCCCAACCCATTGCCTGTAACACAGAAGGTGCTTGATTTGGGAAAAAAAAGGTTTGATACATACTGCTCTCCCTGCCACGGGTATTACGGCAAGGGTGATAGCAGGTTAAGAGGACAGTTCCCCGTACCGCCAACACTGCACTCACAGAAAGTTACCAACTGGAAAGACGCGAACATTTATCATGTGATCACCAACGGGCAGAATACAATGCCAAGCTATGCAAGCTCAATTTCAAGGGATGACCGCTGGGCGATAATTCATTATTTGCGCGTTCTGCAAAGATCAGCAAATGCACCGGATAGTGATCTGGAAACCAAATAATTATTAAATTTAGATAATAAGAATTCTATATAAAGTTTTATAAATGGATTATATTAAAAAACAATTACCGGATTCACTTACAAAAACAGGGGGCATAATGCTTGCTGTTGGCGTATTGATTTTAATAATGGCATTTATATTCACGCCCGAGCGCGCATTTTTTGATTACCTTTGGATATACCTGTTTATGGTATCTATCGGAGTCGGTTCACTTGCGCTTGTAGCGCTTGAGTATCTTGTTGGCGCAACGTGGAGCACACCATTTCGCCGTATTACAGAAATTCTCGCATCGCTGACCCCGGTATTAATAATACTTGCAATTCCGCTGTTTTTTGGTCTGCATGACCTGTTCCACTGGACACACACCGAAGCTGTAGAAAATGACGCAATCTTGCAGGCAAAATCGCCTTACCTAAATGTTCCGTTCTTCATGGCAAGAACTGCTTTCTGTCTGCTTTTGTGGGTATTGTTCTATTTTATGCTTACACGGAATTCCGAGAAGCAGGATATTGACGGCGACCCTAAATACACAAAAAGAAATGTAACACTTTCAACCATATTTGCAGCATTGTTTGTTATTACTATTACTATTGCCGCAATTGACTGGGCTATGAGCTTAGAGCCTCACTGGTTCAGTACAATTTTCGGCGTGTATTATTTTGCAGGCACGGTTATTGCCGCGCTTGCCGCATCAACATTCGCAAGCATAAAGCTTAAAGAAGGCGGCTACCTGGATAAAGCACTGGGCGATGATAGTTTTTATTCGCTCGGCACATTGATGTTCGGCTTTAATGTTTTCTGGGCTTACATTGCGTTTTCGCAGTTCATACTTATCTGGTATGCAGATCTTCCTGAGGAAACATTCTGGCTTATTCACCGCTGGGAAGGAAGCTGGAAGTTCGTTTCACTTGCGCTGTTGTTCTTCCACTTTGTGCTGCCGTTCTTAATATTGGTTGGCAGGAATGCGAAGACCAATCTTGGATTATTAAAATGGATGGCGCCATGGATGCTTGTTGCGCATGCGCTTGATCTTTACTGGCTTATTTTCCCCACACTTTTCAGGGGCAATGCATCATTTGGCTGGCAGGAATTAAGCTTCCCGTTAATTGTAATAGGTCTGTCTATGGTTGTATTTAAGCTGAGTGCCAACAAGAAGAACCTGATGGCAATAAAAGATCCGAAGATGCAGATGGGCCTGGATTTTCATCTGTAATTGAATTGTTTGAGTAGTTAAGCAGGTGAGTTGTAATAGATATTGAAGCGTGTTTAGATTCACTAAAAAAGATTAAAGTTTATTTTATATAATAATGAAAGATTATTTTAAATTTTACGGTGCGGTTTACATTATTTTCATAATGGCAATAATTGTTATGGGAACAATGTATATTAACGATCTGCCAAATGTTACTAAGGAAAAAATAGGCGGCTTTCCTGTGGTTGCAAAAGATACAACCAAAGATTCCACGGGAGTTACAGCTGACCTTCCGATGGTAAAAGGCACGCTTTCACCTCCCACAGACGTAATGAAGTATATAAGCTCAACCCCCGAAATGGTGGAAAAGGGCAAATCAATTTTTACAATGAACTGCGTAAGCTGTCACGGTGAGCAGGGCAAGGGCGATGGAGTCGCAGGTGCAAGCCTTAATCCAAAGCCAAGGAATTTTCATGACTTAAACGGATGGACAAACGGTCCCTCTATCACGATGATGTATAAAACGCTGCAGGAAGGTATTACAAGCAGGGGAATGGCATCATACGCAAACCTGCCGCCTGAAGACAGGCTGAATTTAATAATGTATATCAGGTCGTTTTTGCCTGATTACCCGCCTGTTACACAGGTACAGCTTGATTCAATTGATGTAACTTACAGTCTGACAAAAGGCGTTAAAATGCCTAACCAGATACCGCTTAAGCTTGCAATGGAAAAGATTATAAAAGAATCTGCTGATATGAATAATAAAGTTGCAAATATGGTTAATATGGTAAATCTGGGTAGCAGCGATTCGAATGCAATTTTGCTAAAGAAAATAACTAATAATCTTGATATAGCTCTAACAGTTCTTAGTTTAGATTCATCTTGGAAAAGTTCACCTCAGGGATTAGTAAAGATATTTGACAGCAATCCTGTGCAGAACGGTTTTAAGGCAAGAGATTCTTATATGCTAACACCAGCACAATTAAATAGCTTGCATGTATACATTAAAGAGTTGTTTCTATATACAAATTCAAAACAATATGTATTATAATTTAAGTGGCGTCAGATATGTACCTGACGCGTGTCAGGTGAACACCTGACACCACCACAGCAGAATAACA
>JBHEKV010000058.1:0-45146 GCA_041859235.1 Ignavibacteria bacterium
CCAATGTATCCTGCAACCAGCTCTTCCCTGTCAACTTCAACCAGATGTCCCCGTTCAAGCACTCCCAGTGCCCTGAATATTCTTGCCATTATCCTGGCAACGGTTGTCTTTCCTGTGCCGGGGTTTCCGGTAAATACGGTATGCAGAGAAAATGAACGTGTAACATCTTTTCCTATTTCGCGGTAATACCGGACAAGCTTTACCATTTCGTGTATATCGCTCTTCAATTCCTGCAGCCCTATAAGCTTATTCAGTTCCGCCAGGGAGTCACGCATCAGTTCTTCATCCGGAGGAATATCTACCCATTTATGCTCTTTCTTGCTGAATATATCCTTAATATCCTCAAGGGTAACAACTGAAATGGCTTTTTCATCCAGTGCTTCAAGATTCGGGTTACCGTCCATAACACGCAGTCCAAGATTCATTTTGCCTTCATCCACCAGTGAATTCACATATCTCGCATTGCCAAATGTCCTGTCTCTGTCTCTATATGCTTCAACAAGCTTGGTATACAGGAACTCTTCAGCGTCTTTATCTAGATCAACATCGATCTGTTCAGCGTGGTAATTGCCTATTTGCAGAAGCTCGGTTGGTGAGTAATCAGGAAAATGGAAAAAACGGGTAAACCTTGATCTTAACCCGGGGTTTGATTCAATGAAAAACTCCATCTCCTCAGGATATCCCGCTACTATCACTGCAATATCTCCCGGACCATCGCTTAATTCTTTGATAAGTATTTCAATAACTTCCTTGCCGTAGTCTTTTTCAGTATCGCCTTTGCGGGCAAGTGCATATGCTTCATCAATAAAAAGTATCCCGCCTCTTGCTTTCTTTATTGCATCTTTAACCTTGGGTCCTGTTTGCCCGATGAATTCACCGATCAGATCCGCCCTGTCGACTTCATGCACATGTCCTTTGCTTAAGATACCCAGATTTTTATAAATCTTGCCAAGCATCAATGCAACCTTTGTTTTGCCTGTTCCCGGGTTCCCTGTGAAAACTGCATGAAGATTCATTTTTTCGGAATCATCAAAACCTTTTTCTTTTCTCAGCTTAACAAATTTCAAATAGTCATAAAGATCATTAATATTCTCTTTGATAGTGGAAAGACCGATCATTTCATTTATCTCTTTCATTATCTCGGCCTCTGTCAGTTCTTTAGCCTCATCATCTTTGCCCAGCGCTCCGTTTAAAGGAATCGTCTCTCCGGGAAGATAGAACTTACCTGCCTCTGTATCGATCTCTTCTTCATCAGCAAATTTTACATAAACAGTTCCAAGCAGCTGCTCAAGAAGCACTATTTCAATGATGTACTCTCCGTTATACCAGCTTCCGGGCTCCCTGCTACCCCATCCGCGTGCGAACCTTATAGTCTTAGAGTTGCTGTTGTAGGTGTAAAAATCGACTATTTCCGCTCTGTTCTCTCCCGCTTTTCCTCTGATCCTTATGAAAAACTCTCCCTGCCACGCGCTTTTGCCAAACTGAAGATTTTCACCTTCTATTTCTATCCACAAGTATCTTGTCTTGGCGGAACTGAATACTTTCAGGTAGTTTCTCTGTCCGAATGGTACATCTTCGAACGGAGCCTCATATAGCTTCACCGCTTTTAAACTGAAATAAGGATTGCTGTCTTCTGTAACTTCACCTTCATCAAGCATATGGAAACTTGCAGTACCCAGCAGTACACCCTCACACCACGCTTCCCAGCGGTATGAGCCTTTTGTCCAGTAAGCCCCGGGATCTGTCTTGCCCCATGAATACCTTATGTAAGCAATATCCTCATTGCGGGTGATAGTCTGGGTCACGGGCTTATCGCAAAGCTTAATGTTATTGATATCAAATGCTTTGAAGTCAACCGTGATCTGCCAGTCTGCTTCATCAAACTTCAAATTGTTCAGGGCCAGCTCAACATATATGAATTTAATTTGCTTTACATTGAAAACCTGCCGGTATTTCTTCTGTGTACCTAAAAGCCATTCATTGCTTCCGTGAACCTTTAAAGACTTAAACTTATAATTTCTTGTCTGAATTGTATTATTCTGCACCATATTTTACAATCATAAATGTATGTTATTTTAATTTCAATGTAAAACATAACATTCCGGAAAATAAAAAAGGCGCTTTGCCAAGCGCCTATAGTACTGTTAAATGAATAAGAATCATTGATTGATCCAGGCTTTGCGAATCATAAGCTGACCGGCCGTTGGCTCTTTGACAGGCTGCAAAACAAATTGTTCTTCCTTTTCAACCAGATAAGTTTCTGCTTTAAGAACAATTTTCAACTGACTTGCTCCATTACTTTTTCTCATTACTGTGATCTCAACTTCATCTCCGGGCTTCGCGTTATTCTCAAAATCACGGCTTATAAACCTGAAATTATGAGTATTTACGTCCCTGCCGTTCACAGCAATTACATTATCTCCGGGCTTCAGTCCAAGTTTTTTGCCAAAATCATATACTTCAACCACTTTTAGCGCTCCGCTGTCTTCGTACTGAAGCGCCGCTCCGATCATTGCAGGTACCATCTTCTTGAGTTTATCAAAATATTCATATCCCGCATATTCCAAAAACTGCTTATACGGTAATCTGCTGCTTCCTTCTACATACATCCTGAAAAATTCCCTTATTTCGGGATAAGTCATTGCTGAAATTATATCAAACAGCTCTTCATCTTCAAAAGCCTCATCGGGTCCGAATTTTTTGCCAAGATCACTCTTCAGGTTCTGCAATCCGTACTTGCCCTCCGAAAGTTTAAGCAGATACAGATCAAGACACATATTTATCAATGCGCCTTTTTGATATACATTTATGTACTGAAATTTATACCTATCCAGCGCACCCTTACTAAGCTCTGTAAAAGGTAGAGTATCGTTTAAATAAAGCATCGAAAAAAACATCTTCTGCTGCACTTTATTAAAGAACTGTTCAGGCGTGATGATTCCATATTTAACCTGCGAGTGAATCGCGTAATACTCTGTTGAGCCTTCATACAGCCATAAATGTTTGCTCATGACAGGGTTAATAAAATCGAAATCTCCAATTTCTCTGGAATGTATTCCAAGAGGAGTTACTATATGGAAAAATTCATGAGAAACAACATCCCTGAAAGGCTGAATGAACTCTTCATTGGTAACTTCCGGATAGCAGAAAGTAGTGGATTTAAAATGTTCCAGTGCGCCCGCGGCATTTGATCTGAATCCGGCATCTGAGAGGTATACAAGTACTGAATATTTATCAGTTGGCAGCTCACCCCCAAGGTATTCACCCTGTGCTTTGAATAACTCAGCAGTATGCTCAGCAAGATAGGATGCTGTGATCTTTTTATTTGGCGAGTAAACAGAAAGCAGTACTCTTGTGTTGTTTACCATCACAGAAGCCGTATCCGGCATTGTATACATCATCGGATTATCGTGAAGATCAAAATAGTTTTTAGGATAATAAAAATCTTTGTTGCCTTCTGTAAACGCAAGCGGCATTGAGGTTGATCCATAAAACCCTTCGGGTTTTCTTACAGTTACGGTATAAGGCAGATCCTTGAATCCTTCAAAGTAACCTATGAGAGTATAATTATTCAGCATAAACACTCTGCCGGAATCAATACAAGTTCCTGTGGGTTCAAATACTACAGGAGTACTTTCAGAATTATAAGTATCTTCAACACGGTACTTTATTCTGTAAAGATCTTCCGCATTCAGAATTTCCCAGGTATTTGTATCAATTCTGTTCACCAACAGCTTGTTTCCATCTTTGTCAACAGCGGCAAAATCAGAAACAAATCTGCCGAAATTATTTATTACATATGTACCCGGTACTATCTTGGGCATATAATATTTTATTGAAGCCGAATTTATTTTTGGGGGCTCAACTTCTACCATAAGTTTATGATCTGAAGATGCTTGTGTGAGGTCAATTTCTGCAATTGTTCCCTTTTCTGTTCCCGGCTGCAGAATTTCACCCTGTGAGTATCCAATTCCGTTTACAAAATAGAACAAAGCCGCCATTAAAGCGAAATTTCTGATAATTTTCATTTTAAAGTGAATTAATTCTTTTGGTGTTTAACTATTAGATGCAAAAAACCCTCCCGGGGTTTCAGGAGGGTTTCAAATAAAAACCAATATTTCATTAATTTAATTCACACGAACAAACTGACCGCGTAGTAACACAATGCTCCAACCAACCCGGAAAGCGGAATAGTAAGCACCCATGCCCACACAATTTTGCCTGCAACTCCCCATTTAACTGCTGAAAGTCTTTTGACGCTCCCAACACCAAGTATGGAACCTGTAATTGTCTGTGTTGTACTTACTGGGATTCCGAACAAGGCGGTCATGAGTAGCGTAGTAGCGCCTGAAAACTCCGCGCAAAAGCCCCCGATAGGTTTAAGTTTTGTAATTTTCATACCCATTGTTTTCACAATGCGCCAGCCTCCAAAAAGCGTACCTAACCCAATAGCTAAATGGCAAGCCATAACAACCCATATAGGAACATAGAACTCATCCTGAAACTTTGCTGCGACCATAACCGAAACAATAATACCCATTGTTTTCTGCGCATCATTCGAACCATGACCGAAGCTGTAAAATGCCGCAGAGACCAGCTGCAGTTTTCTGAATACACTATCAACAGCCCTTGGCTTTTTATTCCTCACAATCCAGCTTGTAACAAGCATATTAATCAATCCAAGGATAAAACCCATTACAGGTGCAAGAAATATGAAAAGGACAACTCTTTCGAAGCCGGCCCAAATAATCACATCCCATCCAAGTTTGGCTATCGCAGCGCCGCCGTATCCGCCAATCAAAGCATGAGATGAACTTACAGGGATGCCATAGTACCATGTAAATATATTCCAGAAAATGGCTCCAAGCAATCCCGCGAGTATAACATAAATATCCACGCTATCCAGCTTAACAAGTCCGCTGCCCACGGTCTTGGCAACAGCTTCGCCAAAGGCAAATGCCGCCGCAAAATTGAAAAAGGCCGCGAACATTACAGCCTTTTGCGGAGAAAGTACTCCGGTGGATACTATCGTTGCAATGGAATTAGCCGAATCATGGAACCCGTTCAGAAAATCAAATATAAGCGCAATGATAATTACAACCAGTACAAGTTCAAACATAACCTACATATTCTTAATTAATATTCCTTCAATTACGGTTGCGGCATTCTGGCATTTATCTACTGCACGTTCTATTATTTCCAGAATCTCTTTTTTCTTGATCAGGTCTACAAAATCCTTTTCATTTTCAAAAAGGTCCAGTAGCGCATCCTTGAATACTATATCACCTTCAGTTTCAAGTGTTTTAACCTGCACAATCTTTTCTGTCGTTTGTTTCGGGTTCTGGAGGTTCTTTACTACATCATAAAGTACGTCTGTCTGGATCAGAAGTATATCTGTTAACTGTGAACCGAACTGAAGGGGAGTTTTTAATTTATACATACTAAGCCTCGAAGCGATCGTATCAATAGTATCAACAATGTCATCCATTGAGTTGACAAGCGAAAAAATATCTTCCCTGTCAATTGGGGTAATGAATGTATCGTTAAGATCACTAATTACCTGGTGAGTAAGATCATCGCACCTGTTTTCAATAAAATGTATCTTGCTTGAATACTCCGAAAAATTTTCATGCTTATCCATCATTTCATCAAGCATCTTGGCTGCTTCAAGTACTGATTCAGCAAGTTCAATAAGTATATCAAAAAATTTGTTTTGTTTAGGTAAAAATCTTTTAAACATAAATGTTCAGATTTACTGTTTTTTGAGTTAAAAACCGCCTAATTTTGTTAAATTATCGACTTTTTTGTTAGATTTTGGTTAGTGTAATGTTAAAATTATATAAAGAACTTGAAAAACATAACCAAAAAAAAATGAGTATTTTTTATGAATTTATTAGTAGAGGAATTTGTGTCCTTATAAACAAAGAAAGAGGGATTTTGCCCTCTTTCACTCTTTGCTCATGTTCAGCGGTCTTATGCTTTCTCAGGTGAGTCTTCAGGATTAAAATCTTCTGACTGGTGCCTGATAATTTCCCCGCTGCAAAGGTAAACTACGTCTTCCGCAATATTAGTTGCTGAGTCAGCAATGCGCTCAAGATTTTTTGAAATTGAACGGATACTGAAATATTCCTTGGTATGTTTAGGGTCTTTTTCTATTGCATTGATAGTACGTTTCAGCATTTGTTTTGTAAGGTCATCCACTTCATCATCTGCAGCCAGCACTTCACGGGCAAGCGCAACATCCGTATTCACCAGCGCATCAAGACTTTTTTTCACCATTATCTGTACTTTTTCGCTGGCTCCTTTAAAATCCGCCTGCAAGTCGATTTTTTCTTTCCTTGAAAGGTATCGTGCGCGTTTAGCAATGTTAGCCGCCAGGTCACCCATTCTTTCCAGATCATTATTCATCTTCAGAACCGCAATTACAAATCTTAGTTCTTTGGCAACAGGCTGATACAACGCAAGTATCTTCAAGCACTCTTCTTCAATGAGTATTTCCAGTGAATCCACCTCACGGTCACGGGATACCACCTCATCTGCAAGCTCAGTATCGCGCCTTTCAAGTGAAAGCATTGAACGCTGGATCTGTTCTTCAACAATGGCACCCAGGCTCAGTATCAGCTTCTTTAGATTTTCAATTTCTCTCTGCCAATAGTGTAACATTATTTATTTCTGCTTTCTAACCAAACCTGCCGGTTATATAATCTTCTGTTTGTTTTTGATTGGGTTTTGTAAATATCTGCCCGGTTGGGCCAAATTCAATTAATTTGCCTTCATAAAAAAATGCTGTATAATCGGATACTCTGCCCGCCTGCTGCATATTGTGGGTAACAATAATAATAGTGTAATCCTTTTTCAATTCATTTACAAGGTCCTCTATCTTCAAAGTAGATTTCGGGTCAAGCGCTGATGCAGGTTCATCCATAAGCACAACATCCGGATTTATAGCAAGTGCCCTTGCTATACACAATCTTTGCTGCTGCCCGCCTGATAGCCCCATTGCGCTTTTATCAAGCCTGTCTTTTACCTCATCCCACAGTGCTGACTTTATCAGGCACGACTCAACAATTTCCATCAACTGGTTCTTTTCTTTCACGCCGTGCAGCCTGGGTCCGTATGCAATATTATCAAATATCGATTTGGGGAACGGGTTCGATTTCTGAAAGATCATTCCCACTTTTTTTCTGAGTGCAACAACATCGGTCATCGGGTTATATATATCGCTGCCGTCTATCAGCACTTTTCCTTCAATCCTAGTTCCATCTATTATATCGTTCATCCTGTTAAGCGTCCGCAGAAAGGTTGATTTACCGCATCCCGAAGGTCCGATAAATGCGGTAACTTTCTTTTCGGCAATATCCATATTGATATCAAACAATGCCTGTACATTGCCGTAATAGAAATTCATATTTTCAACATGAACTTTGTTGTTATTATCCGTCATTATTTCGCTCATATCACGGTTCCGTCAGCAAAAAACTCAGTTTTCACCATTTATATTTTTTTCTAACCTTCATTCTTAAAATTATAGCAACAAAATTTAATCCGATAACCAAAAATAAAAGCACCAGCGCCGTACCATACTGCATCGGCAGGATCTTCTGTGCTTCGGGGTGCTGGGTTGCAAGTATATACAAGTGGTACGGTAATGCCATTACCTGATCATAAACAGAGCTTGGCAGCTCAGGCAGAAAGAACGCTGCTGCTGTCAGCAAAATTGGCGCTGTTTCACCTGCTGCCCTGCCGATACCAAGTATTGCACCCGTCAACATACCGGGCAGCGCATAGGGCAATACGTTCTTAAAAATGGTTTCCCACTTTGTAGCGCCTAATGCAAGACTTCCTTCGCGCATATATTTCGGTACTGCTTTTAAGGCCTCTTCACTTGCAACAATAATTGTCGGCAGTATCATACATGCAAGCGTCAGGCTTCCTGCCAAAATTGACGAGCCAAAATCAAGAGCAACAACAAACAGACCCAAGCCAAACAAACCAAACACAATTGAAGGAACTCCGGCCAAAGTGACAATCGCCATTCTGATCGTCTGCGTGAATCTGGACTGCTTCGCGTACTCAGTTAGATAAATTGCGCTGAACATTCCAAGCGGCAAAGCTACAACAATTGTACCTATAACCAGGAACAGCGTTCCCAGTATTGCCGGGAAAATTCCGCCTTCAGCGCCGCTTTTTTCAGGGTCACCTGAAATAAACTCCCACGAAATTGCCGGCAGACCGTGAATCAGAATGTCTATCAGGATATAAGCAATAAAAATCACAACAAGGTACGTTATCCCCCGCATAAACCAATAAATTATTTTTTCACCTGTCCTTTTACTGTTCATTATTTATCTATCATTCCATATTTCTTAAGTACCCGGTAAGATATCATGTTAAGGGTAAATGTCATAAGCATCAAAACTATTCCCACCCAGAACAAAGCCATGTAATGATCTGAGCCAATAGTCACTTCACCCATTTCTGCGGCAATAGTCGCAGTCATTGTTCTGACCGATGTAAACGGATTCATACTGATAACAGGAGCATTTCCGGTTACCATCATTACTGTCATAGTCTCACCAACAACCCTGCCCATACCCAGCATCACCGAAGCGACAATCCCTGAAAGAGCAGCTGGCACAACAACCTTCCATATAGTTTCAAGTTTACTGGCTCCAAGCGCAAGAGATGCTTCTTTATACGCCGCGGGAACACTTTTGATCGCGTCTTCCGAAATTGACATTATAGTGGGAATAGCCATAAAGGCAAGAAGCACAGCACCGGTTAAAGCCGTGAGTCCCGTATTAAGGCCAAAGAGCTCCTTTATGAGCGGCGCTATAACAATCAGGCCAAAGAATCCAAGTACTACTGATGGAATTCCGGCCAAGATCTCAATGAATGGTTTTAAGAATTCTCTTTCTTTTGCAGAAGCAACTTCTGAAATATATACTGCTCCTATTATTCCAAATGGTAATGCAATTACAGTTGCAAGGATAGTAACAAGAACCGAACCGGTTATAAGCGGGAATAACCCGAACTCTTCTTTCTGGAATGAAACAGGATTCCATATATTGTGAAAAAGCTCACCAATGCCCGGTGAACCGATAAACGGGAAAGCTTCCTTGAAAAGGAATAAAAATATAAGCAGAACTATGATTATCGAAAGAGAACCACAGCTCTGCAGAAAATATTTTATTATCTTAGCCTTTAATCTTTGCTTATTCAATAACTATCAGGAATTCCAATTAAAGCTTAGTTTATAGATCTTTGTTACTTAAGTGTGATATAACCGGTCTCTTCAACTATCTTCTGGCCATCGGGCGACATTGCAAAATCGAGCAGCAGCTTGTTATTATTCGCAGGCTCGCCGTTAAAATACAAGAAAAGGGGTCTTGCGATACCGTATGACTTATCAAGAACAGTTTCATGAGTAGGTGTAATTGCGGGCGATGAATCATCCTTTTTAACAGGAACTACCTTTATGTTTCCTTCTTTTGTATAACCCAAACCCACATAGCCTATTGACCACTTATCAGATGATACTGACTGCACTATTGATGATGATGCCGGCATAAGCTTTACTGTTGGAGCGTAATTTTCCTTGCCTAAAACATGCTCCTGGAAAAAAACATATGTACCTGAATTGCTTTCTCTTGAAAGTACAGTTATTGGCTGATCAGGTCCGCCAAGCTCTTTCCAGTTCTTGTATGCTCCAGTAAAAATCTTCTTAAGCTGTTCTACAGAAATATCCTTAATAGGATTTTCCGGGTGAACAACTATCGCTATACCGTCAAATGCTATGACTTTTTCAACAGGGTTTGTGTTCTTTTCTTTTGCCTGGTCCTTTTCTTTCTGCTGCATATCTCTGGATGAAGCGCAAACATCTGTAGTGCCATTCAGCAAAGCCGCAATACCGGTACCTGAACCGCCTCCGGTTACTGATACCTGAACTCCCGGATTCTTCTTCATAAAGGCCTCTGCAAGTGTACTCATAAGATGTACCATTGTATCAGAACCTTTAATTGTAACTGATTTTTTATCTTTTGAATCTGTTTTATCCTTCTTCGCGCAGCCTGCTGCGGCAAAAGAAAACAGGACAAGAACTAAAACTGCAAGCTTAATTGCTGAACTTTTCATTTCTTTTTGATTGTGTTTAATTTTAACTTATTAACTTTTAATGCAAATTATGTTAATAAATTTATTGTACTGTTAGGGAATTGTTAAGATTTTGTTAAGATTTTTTTGCTGCTTTTGTTGTTTTATTGAGGAATATTAAGAGTAAATCGTGTTCCTTTGCCGGGCTTTGATTCAACATCAATTGTGCCGTTCATTGCATTAACTATATGTTTTACAATTGCCAGTCCAAGTCCGGTGCCGCCTTCATCCCTGCTGCGGCCTTTATCTACCCGGTAAAAACGCTCAAACAGTCTTGGCATATGGTCATCGCTTATTCCATACCCTTCGTCATTTACATAAATCATAAGCTGGTCATTTTTTATGAATGCCCCGACTTCGATATTGGTCTTTTTATCACTGTATTTTATTGCATTATCAACCAAATTACCAATTGCCTGTTCGGTCAAATGTTTGTTTATTCTGCCGGTTAACTTATCATCGCACTTTATATTTATTTTTATCTTTTTTTCACCGGCTTTAAATTCATAGTCTTCAGCAACAGAAGAAAGAACTTTACTGATGTTCTCTGAATCCATTTTGATTTCACCGGGCTTCTCTTCAAGCTTTGCAAGGATAAGCAGGTCATCAATAAGCAAATTAAGCCTGTTGATATGTTTCGTAATTATATCCAGGAATCTTCCCGCATTCTGAGGGTCATCAATTGCGCCTTCTTTAAGAGTTTCAATAAAGCCTTTTATTGTGGTGACAGGTGTGCGAAGCTCATGAGATACATTTGCAACCAGATCTTTCTTCAGGGTATCCAGATGTTTCAGGTTTGATATATCATTAAATACCACCAATGCACCCAGAGCTTTATTATCCACATCATACAGCACTGTACCGCTCAGCTGAAGAAACTTGTCTTTTTCATGCTGCAGCAGAACTTCTGTTTCCTGTGGATTGCCTTCTGAAAGCAGCTTTAAAAAGAATTTCTGGATCTCAGAAACACGAACAACCTCCTGAAGAGTTTTACCAATCGCGTTATTATCATTTATACCCAGTATCTCCGCCGCAGTGCTGTTTAGCAGCAGAATTCTTTCATCGTAATCAACCGCAAGGATCCCTTCTTTCATGCTCTTTAAAACAACCTGCTGCAGGTTATCCTGCTCGCCGATAATATCAAGCTTTTCATCAAGCTGTTTTGCCATTGAATTAAGGCTTTCAGCAAGCGCCTTAAGTTCATCATCTCCGGCGGGATAAAGCTTCTGCGAAAAATCACCTTTGGATATCTTTTCCGCCGCAGCGCTTATTTCCGATATAGGTTTAGTCAAATTCTTAATGGCAAGATATCCAAGTACTAATATAACTGCTGCAAAGAAGATCACAGTTAACAACAGCGCAGTATTGGCGTTGGCTGCTTCTTTCTGCACTCCGGTCAAAGGGTACCCTGTTCTTAGAACATATTTAATTTTACCTTCTTTATCGTAGACGGGTAATGCAGCATATATGAAATCAGCTTTTAGCGTAAAACTGTATCTTTCAGATACACCTAGCTTTCCTTCAAGCGCTGCAATAACTTCGGGACGATCGGCATGATTATCCATTTGCGAGGGTTCTTCGCGTGAATCAGCAGTTACTTTACCGTTTGGCTGGATGATAGTAACCCTTGCCCCGCTTAAATTATCATACCTTATGCTAAATTGCTGCAGATCGGTTGTATCAATTTCGGATGTTTCAAGTTTTTCCTTGATCAGGCTGGTTCTTTGATGAAGCACTTCAAGATCTGTGGTGATCAGGGTATCGTTAAAAAGTGAAGATGCATACCATGCAAGGATCAGCAACGGGACAACTGCAAGCGCTGCAAAAACATAATACAATTTCCAAAGGAATTTTTTCTTCAGCAATTATTACTCCCCCGGATTATTAAGCATTAAAATGTCTCCTTAAATTTGTATCCAACGCCCCTGACTGTTTCGATATATTCGTTCTCTTCACCGAGTTTCTTACGCAATGATACAATATGTACATCTATACTTCTATCTGTGACCGAAACACCCTCACCGCGGGTTGAATCAACAATCTGGTACCGTGTCATTACCCAGCCCGGCTTTTTGGCAAGTGTAAGCAATATTCTGAATTCCAGATGAGTGAGATCGACATGTTTGCCCTTTATCGTAACCTCATGCCTGCCCACGTGAATTTTCAGGTCCCCACGCTCAATAATGGGTTTCTCTTCTTCTTCCTTGGGTGGTCTGCGTCTAAGTGTAGCTTTTACAATTGCGAGCAGCTCCCGGGGACTGAATGGTTTTGTTACATAATGATCTGCGCCAATTTCGAGTCCTGCCACCTTATCGGCCTCATCAGCTTTGGCGGTAACCATTACTATTGGTATACCAGCCTTCTGTTTATCAGCCTTTATGATTTTTGTAATATCAAATCCATCAACCCCGGGAAGCATCAAGTCAAGAATTATAAGGTCATAATCATTTTCTTTCACCAGCTCAAGGGCGTCTTCACCCGTAGTAGCTGTTTTTACTCTATATCCGTTCTTAGTTAAGTTATAGTCAATTAGCTCAAGAATATCTTTTTCATCGTCAACTACAAGTATTTTTTCCTTCATATTAGTGAATTTTTAATGTTCTAATAATTTTCTCTTTGTTAAAATTAGCATTACTTTGTTAATTTAATGTTAAGAATATATTAGAAATCAAATTCATTCAAAAATAGCATTAATTGTCAGATAAATAAATTCCATAATAATATGATTTGAATCATTGGCAGGTTCATAACTTTTTGCCATTTTTGTATTATAAATTGGGTATTAAATGAATACTGATATCTATATTCTCTCGCTTACTGCAGCATCCATCGGATTTATACATACACTTATAGGACCCGACCACTATTTACCGTTCATTATGATGGCAAAAGCCGGAAAATGGTCAAAAAACAAGACAATCTGGGTCACAGTTTTGTGCGGTGTTGGGCACGTGCTGAGTTCAGTTGTTTTAGGTGTAATCGGAATTGCAGCCGGAGTTGCTCTTGATAAACTTGAACTGATTGAAGGCACCAGAGGCGAAATCGCAGGATGGGCACTTATTTCTTTCGGTTTCCTTTATATGATTTGGGGAATAAAAAAAGCTTATAACAATAAACCACACTCACACATACATGTTACAGATAAAGGCACTTATTCCACACATCACCATGAGCATCACGGGGAGCATGTTCATGTACACAAAGAAGAAAAAAGATCATTAACGCCGTGGATATTGTTTGTAGTATTTATACTTGGTCCATGCGAGCCGTTAATTCCGCTGCTTATGTTCCCGGCCGCCCAGCACAGTATCATTGGCTTAACTGCGGTTACCGCGGTATTCGGAATAGTCACAATTTCTACAATGGTTTCAGTTGTAGCGGTATCAATGTGGGGATTAAATCTAATGCCAATGGGTAAACTGGAAAAATACTCACATGCGCTTGCGGGCTTTGCCATTTTTGCGTCAGGACTTGCGATCAATCTGCTGGGTTTATAATTTACCTGTGATCTAATTTATATTCTATCAGGTCACCTTCTTTGATTCCGTGACGGTCAGAATACCCTCCGTTCACTTCAACCACAAATTGTGATTTGCTCTTCGAGGGCAATGGCTTTTCAGAAAACGGCACAGTGTTTTTGTGAATAGTATTTATAACTCCTTTACTATCTATGAACAATATATCAAGCGGAATAATAGTATTCTTCATCCAGAATGACTGCATATCATCCCTATCAAATATGAATATCATTCCCTTATCTTCATCCATTTTGCTTCGGTACATTAAACCCTGTGAGCGTTCAGCCGGATTTATCGCAACTTCAACATCAATTTTTGCAAGTTTCTGCCTGGTATCTTTACTCACGAATGTTACTTCACCCTCTTTAACCCACTCCGGCTCAACAGTACTCTTTTTGATGTACAGAAAATAAATGGCAATGAAAACCACCACAGGAATTAATGCGATTAATACTTTTTTCGTTTTCCAGAACGGTACTTTCTGAATCTTCTTACTTTTGTTAGTTCTTTTATTTACTTTTGACATAATTGAATTTTATCTTTCCAGTGAAAGTCATAAACTTCACTTCCTCAAAACCATCTCAAGTACATCACGGGAACGTTGCGTACTTATTTCCGGCAAATGCAGGTCAATCAGGTCAAATGTTTCTCTAACCAAATTGAACAAGTCTCTCAATGCTTCGTATTTTTCTGCTGATAAAATGTAATTATACCTGTTCACAAAGTCCTTTGGTTTGATTTTCATCTTTGCTATAGTATGTTCAACTCCCTTCAGCTTTCCGGGATGGTAATACTTATTCAACCCGCAAAGAATACCGATCATATTTCCAGTCATTTCAACCAGCGATTCATAATAGTACAAAATATCTCCCCTGCCAATTGTCATTTTTTCAATTGCCCATTCAGGATGGAATTTCTTGAAATGACTGACCAGCAATATCTGCAATTCTTTAGCATAACCATCTTCAGCTCTTTTAATCAGCGGTTCAAGCCAATTGGTATCCTTCAGAATGTAGCCGTCTATAAGACCCGATATCATAAGATGCTTCGTTAAATCTATTTCAGGCTTTTCGAGCATATCATTTATCAGCTCTTCGGTTTCGCTGTAATGCCCGAAACCGAAATCACACCTGACACCTTCAATGTAATAATAAACCGCAAAGCCTTCTTCAGGTGAGCCGTGATAAAAGTCACCCCCTGATGCCTTAGCATCGTTAACGATCTTATCGAATTCCTCTTGAGTCATTTTGTTATTAAGGATAACTATGGTATCGATATCTGAATTATCATCCGCATAACCCTTGGCAACTGATCCGGTCACAGCCGCAGCGCGTATATTGAGATTACTGAACAGCTTAATGTTACTCTGAGCCTGTTTGAGCCTTTGTTTGCTTATTTCATTCATATAAAATGCCCTCTATATTTTAGTTTTAGAGGGCAAAAATTTTCGGTCTTTATTCTTCCGCCGGGCAAGCCCGGCATGTCAGGTTACAAACCTGACATTACGATAAACTGAATCAAGGTAATCAAGGTAATCAAGCCAATCAGGGTCAAAACCAGCTGGATTTTTTCTTCGTCCTTGTGCCTCCAATTCCCAATATTCCAAGCAGTCCCCTGGTTACCTCGCGAGCAACAGTCCTGCCAACCTGTTTAGCAGTGGTACTCGTCAATACTTTTTCGACTGTACTTTTTTCCGTTTTACCTGATTTTGTCTTTGCCTCTTCCTTTTCTGCCACTTCTTTCTTCTGCTCAGCAGCATGCTCTTCAATTTTTTTGTTCAGAATTTCAAGTGCGCTTTCCCTGTCAATTATCTCGTTATACTTTGCGGCAATTTTTGAGCCTGCTATTATCTCATCAATTTCAGCAGTTGTAAGAACATCCATTCTTGAGCGCGGAGCGCACAAGAGAGTAGCTGCAAGCGGTGTCGGATTTCCCTTTTCGCTCAGCACAGTTACAGCCGCTTCACCTATACCCATACTCGTTAGTAGGTCATCAATATCATAATATTCACTCATCGGGTAATTTTCTGAAATAAGTTTAATATCTTTCCTATCCTTTGCGGTAAACGCGCGCAAAGCGTGCTGAACCTTCATGCCTAACTGACTAAGCACAATATTTGGTATGTCATTTGGATTCTGTGTACAGAAAAATATTCCAACACCCTTTGACCTTATGAGTTTTATTATACTTTCTATCTGACTCAATAGCGCATCACTTGCCTCATTGAAAAGCAAATGAGCCTCATCAATGAATATAACAAGTTTCGGCTGGTCTAAATCGCCTTCTTCAGGAAAGGTACTGTAAATTTCTGCAAGCAGGCTAAGCAGGAAAGTTGAAAACAATTTCGGTTTCTGCTGCATATCAATCAGTCTGATAACTGATATTATCCCTTTTCCATTGCTATCACATCTTGCAAGGTCTTCAACTTCAAATGATCTCTCACCAAAGAACTGGTTCGCGCCCTGCTGTTCAAGCTCAACTATTTTGCGCAGAATAATCCCAAGAGAACTTGATGACACCTTACCGTATGATGCTTCAAATTCCGATTTGCCTTCTTCCTGAATATACTGAAGCAGTCGTTTCATATCTGCCAGATCCAGCAGCGGTAATTGTTTATCATCGGAGTATTTGAATATTACCGAAACCAGGCTTGACTGCGTTTCATTCAGCTCAAGCATTCTCGAAAACAGTACCGGTCCAAACTCAGATGTTGTTGCCCTTAGCCTTGTGCCTTTTTCAGCGGAAATTGTCAAAAATTCAATTGTATTGCCTTCGGGATTCCACGGCTGACCTATATGCTGCATACGTTCATCAACTTTTGGATTAGCTGTTCCCGGCTTTGCCACGCCGCTTAAGTCACCTTTTATATCCATCACAACCACAGGTACACTTTTTGCTGCGAGCGACTCCGTAATTAGCTGCAGTGTTTTAGTTTTACCTGTTCCCGTTGCGCCGGCAATAAGCCCGTGCCTGTTCATAGTTTTTAAAGGCAGCTTAATAAGAGTGCCGGTTAAAACCTCTTTATCAAGTATTGCCGCACCAAGGGTAATAGTTTCACCTTTGAAAGTATATCCCTCATTTATTGATTGGATAAATTTTTCTTTTCTGTCAGTATCTGCCATATTTATTGTAATTTAGATGTATCGGCAAAGATAATGGTTTGATATCTATTGAAAAATATAAAAATTTCCAATAAAAAAGCCATTCAAATGAATGGCCTTTTTACTGATATTAGATAAAAATTATTCTAGTGTAAATTCTTTTGTTATAGGTTTTGAATTATCTGAATTAAGCTTCACTGTAACTGAATATTTCCCCGGCTCAAGTGCTCCGTTTATATTCATATTTCCAACAACTGAACCTCCTGTTGATTCAATATCAGCATGACCAAGCTCTTTGCCATCGTGTTTCCACTCAAATGTCACTTTTGTTCCCGAAGGCGCGTTATTTAACATTGCGGAACAATAAACCTTAGAGGATGTGACAGGAAAAGTTGAAGCATCCGATGAACAGCCTGCATCAGTTTTTTCTGTGCAAAGCTTCACATCAGAAAGATTTGCAGTTGAAACATTACATGCCTGGAAAAAAGTGATTGAAGCAAAAACCGAAACCAACATCATAACTGCCAGTACGTTGTTTTTTTTCATTTGTTTATTTTGGTTTATTGTTAAATAATGCCTGCAATATAACACCTAAACCATTCAAAAAACAACTACAAATCTTTCAGAACTTCTTCTATATGTCCCGGCACTTTTACCTTCTCGTATATCTTTTCTATCTTACCTTTTTCATCAATTATGAATGTTGTTCTTACAACTCCCATATATTTCCTGCCATACATGCTTTTTTCCTGCCATACGCCGTAATCATTCAGCATTTCTTTTGTTTCATCGCTCAATAAAGTGAAAGGCAGATCATACTTATCCTTAAACTTGTTGTGACTTTTGGTATCATCTGGCGAGACACCTATAACAACAGCGTTCTTCTTTTCTATCTTTTTGATATTGTCGCGAAAGTCACACGCTTCCTGCGTACAGCCGCTTGTCATATCCTTTGGATAGAAATACAGAACAACCTTTTTGCCTTTGTAATCTTTCAGTGAAATTTTTTCGCCGCTATCAGCCAATAGACTGAACTCAGGCGCTTTATCTCCAACTTTCAGCATAATACTTTCCTTTAAATAACAAGGGGCTGCTGCCCCTGCGTAAAATAATTTGAACCGCGGCTAAAGCCGTCGTTTTTTTTATCGTCATCCACGGGCTAAAGCCCGTGGCTGCTCAAAAGCTCGTTTTGATATTAACTCATTAAATAAATTCAAATCTCAAAAACTGTTATCAAATGATTAGCTCCGCTCTTTAGAGCGGAGGAAAAAGTCCTAAAAATCATTGCGGCTTTAGCCGCAATTGAAAATGAAGGTCATATCACTTAAAAAATTTAGAATTATAGATTTATTTGCACGCACGAATATCGAACCCGGCAGGTTACAAGAACAAGGGGTTGCAACCCCTTGTTCATTATGATATTCATTTACAATCCTGCAGCTGCGTTTTTCAGTGCATCAAAATTAACCTGCACACCCGGATTTTCGGTAACTTCAACATACTTTATCACACCGTCTTTATCTATCAGGTAAACTGCTCTTTGAGCGGTTTCTTTCTGACCGTGCGCAAATTCCGGCTGAACAACATCATAGAGCCTGATCACGCTCTTATTAAAATCACTTAAGAGCGGAATTTTTATTCCGTTCTTTTCAGCAAAAGCGCGCTGCACAAAAGTACCATCAACACTTATGCCAAGTATTTCTGCATTCATACCCTGGTATGCATTGAAGTTATCATTCATTGTACAGATCTCAGTCGTACAAACGCCTGTGAATGCCTGCGGGAAGAACAATAGTACAACATTCTTGCCTTTGTAGTTATTTAAAGATATCTGCTCCAGATCTGCAGATGGTGTAAATGATGGTAATGTAAATTCCGGTGCTTTATCTCCAACCTTTAATGCCATTTTATTTCCCCTATCAAGAGCAAAGGATTATTTTCCTTAAGTATGCTCATATTTAATTTAATTTATTATTTTTTCCCAAATCAAAAAACCGAAGTCAGAATCTATATGTTGATCGCTTCGCCGTATGCATCGCCGGCTGCTTCCATTGTAGCTTCCGCCAGTGTCGGATGTGCATGCACAGTCCTAACAAATGACTCGAAAGTTGCTTCCATGGCTTTGCCAAGCGTTACTTCTGCAATCAGCTCACTTGCCTCGTTACCGCAAATATGCGCTCCAAGCAGTTCGCCGTATTTGGCGTCAAATATCAATTTAACCAGTCCCGCTGTTTCCCCAACTGCTCTTGCTTTTCCGCTGGCTGAAAACGGGAACTTGCCGACTTTCACTTCATAACCAAGTTCTTTAGCTTTCTTTTCTGTCATTCCAACAGAAGCAACCTGCGGCTGGCAGAAAGTAACTGCCGGTATGCAGTTATAATCAACGTCCGTTACATTGTGACCCGCAATCTTTTCAACGCAGTTAATGCCTTCGGCTGCAGCAACATGGGCAAGCCATGGCGGACCGTTTACATCACCAATAGCATAAATACCATCAACATTGGTTTTGTAATTTCTATCAACTTTAATGAACCCTTTTTCAAGCTGAACGCCAAGCTCTTCCAGGCCGAATCCTTCAACATTACCTGCAAATCCAACTGCCACTAAAGCAATATCACTCTCTATTTCAGCGTTGTTCTTTCCGCTTACTTTAGTAATAACTTTTTCAGTCTTGCTGTTTGGCGCGGTTTTTTCAACTGTAATGCTCTCCACTTTTGTGGAAGTCATAACATTAATACCCATCTTCCTGTATTCCCTGCCAACAACATCGCTCATTTCCTTATCTTCCATCGGTAAAGGCTGGTCAAGCATTTCAACCACTGTAACTTTCGCGCCAAACGCATTCCAGAAGTACGCGAATTCCATTCCTATTGCGCCTGCGCCAATAATTGTAACGCTTTCAGGCTGTTTATCAAGCACTATTGCTTCCATGAATGAAAGCACCCGCTTGCCATCCACATTCATTCCCGGGAAAGATCTTGCCCGTGAACCTGTAGCTACAATTGTATGCTTGGCAATAAGTTCTTCGGTAACCTTGCCGTCATTATATACTTCAACCAGGGTTCCGCCTGCCTGTTTTTTCAGTTTGCCGTAACCTGTTATATTTGCAATTTTGTTTTTCTTCATAAGGTACTGTACGCCTTTTTCTGATTTATCCGCAACATCCCGTGAGCGTTTTACAACAGCTGCAAAATCAAATTCAACACCGCTTACAGTGATCCCGAATTCTTTGGACTTCTTCATCATATGCATTACTTCCGCTGCTTTAAGCAGAGATTTTGAAGGAATGCAGCCCCAGTTCAGACATATCCCGCCCAGTCTGGCAGTTTCCACCAGCGCTGTTTTTAATCCAAGCTGTGATGCGCGGATTGCCGCGGAGTAACCGCCTACACCGCCGCCAAGCACAACCACATCAAATTCACTTTTTGCCATTTGTTTATCCTGTTTCCCTGGTTTTGGGAAAATATATATGATTTATTGATTACTTTTTTAGATAGTAATTACAAAAATACATATTTAAACCGATTTACTCAATTGAGATAATTCTACCTGAAATTAAAATGTAAGTGCCTGTAAATAAAATACCCTCCTGCTTTTCCTTAGCTCTTCGCCCTATCTAACAAGGCGTATACTTTCCGGATCACAGGAGGGATTTAGGGGGTCATACAAGAAGCAGTTTATGTTAAGACAGTTCTTCTTAACACTTCAAATATAACTTACTGCAAATGCTTATGTAAATGAAAAATATTCGAGGTTGTCGCAGGGTCAAATTACCAAATAGTTTAAAAATGCATAAAAATCGCAGCAATTAGTGATACTTTGTCGAACAACACCTGAAATCAGAGATTTGTAGGATAATGCCTACAAAATGATGGTCAAATTCCTATTGTATAGCTTCAAGTTATTGTTTAATTTCACGTTCACAAAAAAATAATTTCCTGAAGGAGGAAGAATTGAAAAGAACACTTTTAGTTTTATCAGCAGTTGTTTGCCTGTTCATTCTAGGTCAGAGTGTTAATGCACAGAGCCAGAATTTTTCTATGGTAAACAATACAGGGATGACCCTGGTTGATGTTTTTATCTCACCAAGCGCATCAGATAACTGGGGTTCAGATGTTATCCCAAAAGATATGATACTTGATGGTGAAACATTTGATTTCACATTCACCGGTATTGACCCTGAACACTGCAGCTGGGATATCCTGTTTACTGCTGATGACGGCAATAAATACTATATGAGAGGTGTTGATCTTTGCAGCATTACAACCATTACGCTATCTAAATAAACAAAAAGTATTATCACAAAAAGCCTGTTGATTTTTGAACAGGCTTTTTTATTATCATGAAGCTGTATAATCAATGTCTTTTACATCATTCTAAAATTAATCAAAAAATCCGTATGTACAAACTGCGCGTACATACAGTATGTAGGAATTTTGGAATTGTAAAATTCTCAAATTTGCCTGATGTTGAAGCATATGAATTGGGGTAAAATTAAAAAATAACAAAGGAGCTAAAAATGAAAACTGTAATATTGATGTTTTTGTTGTCATTTCTATTGGTTACTTCTTCAAATTCACAATCTTCCAATATGCAAATAGAAGCTTATCCTGATCAATCATACGTGCAGGATAATTCTGATTTTGCAGTTTTATGGCGTCAGCATTTAGAAGCCAGGAAAAGCGGCAATTTGCAGTTATTTAATCATCTAAGGGATAGACTTTTAAGAGAATATCCTGAAAGATTCTCAGGAAACCAGTTTGCTGAAAGCAAACCCTCAGCAAATATTGAAAGCAGCATCCAGCCGCCATTTAACGGTGACTGGGGAGCAGGAGATTATGTAGTAGATAACGCGCCTGCTTACCTGCCGCCTGCAAACAATACACAGGCAGGTCTTGATCTTGAAGTTGACTCGCTTGGGAACAAATACGTTGCGTACATTTCAGCTAACAGAGATACACTTCGCATTATGAAATCAACTGACCAGGGCGTAACATGGGCTTACATTCTTTCAATTAATCCGGGCGGTTCAACAAAATGGCATTCATTCGATTTTTTCATCGCTGATTCCGCAAGTACATTCAAGTTAGGTTTTGCAGCAGCAAGGACTTCGACTGTTTCTACATTTGACGGCGAGCTTTACTGGATGGTATGCGACGCCAACGGCGCAGGCCTGAGGGTTGTTCAGATCAGCACAACACCTTCCGGCGGCGGTCACATAAATCCTTCAATTGTCGCTGATAGTTATTACTGGTCATATGGTTTAACATATTGGTACGTAGCATACCAGCATGTAAATTCCGGAACAGGAGTTGGAATTGGCTTGAGAGCGGCTTTGACAAATAACGGCGGAAACGCGTGGATCCAGGATTCTGTAAGAAATACATTTAATGATTTTAATATTGATATTGATTACAGGCACGGCGCCTCATATGATTCAATTTATGTAGTCTTCACAAATGACCTGACCCCAACAAATGCCAACCTGAGGCTTAACAGAATTGCTTTGGGTAATTTCGGAACGGCTACTGGCTGGACGCAGTACAATGTGCAGGCAACTTCAGATCCCGAAGTTGACCCCGAAATTGCGGTAAACAGGCAGACAAATGAAATGGCTTGTATGTGGACACAAACAACAGGCGGCGTTAAAAAAGTGAATTATAATTATACCGCAGAAACCGGTGCTTACTGGCCAAATCTGGGCGCAATCGCAAACTTTCCGAATGACTGCGACAGGGGAAGATTAGAATGCAGCGAACAGCAGGGAGCTTACAGAATATCCTATGTATCAAAAGGTTCAACTGCTGATACAGTGATCTATACTTCAGCATTTACTTTACCGCCGACATCAAGAACAGTTGTGACCGCAAACATTAATGCTAACACAACTACATCACCTGATGTATCTGGATTCAGAACAGGTGCTGCCGCATACGGAGGCGGAGTTGTGTTTGTTGGCGCACAGCAGAACCGTATATTTTATGATGGTTCAAACGTTTCACCGGTGGTTGGCATCAATAATAACGGCAGCGGAATTCCGGAAGCTTTCAGCCTTTCGCAGAATTACCCGAATCCGTTCAATCCCGAAACAAAAATAAACTTCTCAATACCAAAAGCAGCATTTGTTACCATCAGTATTTACAATACACTTGGACAGATTGTTGCACAGCTTGTTTCACAGGATCTGAACGCCGGTTATTACACCTATGATTTCAACGCAAATGGTCTGACCAGCGGAATATACTTCTACAGAATTTCAGCAGGTGAATTCAGCGAAACTAAGAAAATGATGCTGATAAAATAACGAAGCTATTTTTGAGAACCTTGTTGTTAAGATTGATAAAATAGTATGGTTGCTCTATAACCCTCATTGAGGGAATGATTTAATATAAGTTCATTTTGTAAACAAAAAACCCGGTCATTAACTGACCGGGTTTTTTATTAATGCTATCAGAATTTCAAATTAAACTTCAGTCTATACTCTTTCCCCCTTAACCCGCCTTTGGTAAACTTATCTTCACTCACATCAAAATCAAACAAGTGTGCATCAACATAAGCATCTACCATATTAATAACATAAACGATCAGGAAATACCACACAAAGTCATCCCGCTGGTCACGGTAAAATTCCCGCAGGGTTTTTAATGTAAAATCGCCATCCGGATTTATCTCCGTCTGTGAAGCAGCATAATCATCCCTGTAATCCTTATACAGATTGTTATTCCTGAAATACTCATATCCAAAATAGCCAACAAGTCCGCCAATTATAGGCACTTTCCAGTATGACTCATTATAGAACTGCCCCGCTCCCGGCAGTACAGCGCTCAGTAATACCGCTGTGGTGGGTGATTTCTTCATTCTGAATTTCTTCGCGACCGGGTCTTTTGGCTTAACTACGGTCATATTAGAATCAGCCTTAAGAGAATCAACCTTAAGAGAATCAACTTTGCGGGCGAACGAAGTGAGCGCGGAAATCTCATTAACACTACCCTCTTTGCCAGCGAACGATTTAAGCGCAGAAACTCCCTCATCCTTCAATTTCAGTTTCACAACATCCTGCGCCCCTGACCTTGAACTAAACAAAAAAGGTACAGTTATTGTAAAAATAACTATACCTTTTAGAAAAAACTTTATTACTTTATTCATTAAATCATTTAGATTTCAGAATATGTTGTATTATTTAGGCGGCTGCTGATTGGGGTCAACCGGCTGCTGCTGATTTGGCTGCTGATTTTGCTGCTGCTGGTTCGGATCAGTCTGCTGCTGCTGCTGCTGCATTTCATTCGGCACATTAGGCTGCGGGAAATTCTGCTGGCCTGAGTTCTGCTGAATAATACTTTCATTGGTGCCGCCGCTTTTATTAATAAGTACGTTGGTTACCAGTGAAAATAACAGCAATACCGTTGCAAGTATGCTTGTTAACTTGATCAAAAAATCGGCAGTTCTGCGAACACCAAAAACCATTGAAGCGTCTGCTCCGCCGCCGCCAAAAGTACCGGCTAATCCGCCGCCTTTTGATGACTGGATGAGGATAACTCCCATTAGCATAATTGCCACTAAAACAAGCAAAATTATCAAAATACTGATCATTTTAAATCCTTTATATTTTTAACTGTAATGTAGAACTGCAATTTTAATGATAATTTTATTGATTTTAAAGTCTATTTTTTGGGGTAGAATAATGCCTTCATCCGATGACTAAAAGTCATCGGATGAATTATTATTTAGTCCTGCCCAGAGTCTTCTGAAAGTGAATCTGCCAAATAAACAGCCCACAAATTCAGTCGTGGGTTTTTTGAAGTTCAAATATCTAAACCGTTTTAACGGTTTAAAACCACTGAAGTGGTTTTGGTAATATTTAAATACTCATTTACCCACGGATAAATCCGGGGCTATTAATTAACAAAAATGTCAAATATCAAATCTGTAATTTGACATTTGTAATTTGTAATTATACTACTCCCACCCCTGATTTTCGAGCAGCTGCTCAGGAGGTACGTCGCGGAATTCCTTAGCAGGCATTCCCACATAAATAGTTTTTGCGGGAACATTCTTCGTCACAACTGCGCCTGCGGCTATCAGCGCATCTTCGCCTATTTCAAGTCCGGGTAGTATAACCGCTCCCCCGCCTATCCTTCCGCCTTTTCGGATAGTTACACCTTTAAAATGCTTAAAGCGTTCTTCTGTTCTGCCCAGATAATTATCATTGGTAGTAACAACTCCCGGCGCTATGAAGCAATAATCTTCAATAGTTGAATAAGCTGTAATGTATGAATTTGTTTCAAGCTTGCATTTTTTACCGACTGTTGTGAAATTTTCTATGGTACAGCTTCTTCCTATTATAGTATATTCGCCAACTGCTACATCTTCACGCACCGCCGCGCTATCTGCTATAAGCACATTGTTAGCGATTTTGCATCCCGTATAAACTATGACCTGCGCGCCGATCAGACATTCATCGCCAATTTCAGCCGGCTCATAGGTTTTATCTGTTTTAAATATGCTGCGCTTTGAGCGCAGCGGCTGCTTGCCTATAACTGAATTGGCGTCGATCCTGACACCGTTGCCCAGTTTAGTACCGGTGTGGATCACAACGTTGTGTCCTATCTGGCACTCGTCGCCAATTACAACATCTTTTTCAATTACAGTAAACTGCCCGATTGTACAGTTTTTGCCGAGTTTTGCACTGCCATCAATGAACATATTGCCCATTGTATGAAGAAATTTTCCTGTTTCCATTTAACTATGATTACTTTAACCCCTCCCCTTCGGGGAGGGGCAATCCCGCTTCAGCGGGATGGGGTGGGGTCTGTTCTAAATTAATGAGACTAATATACCCAGCATTTAAAGGCTTTTCAAATCAATAAATTACGGCTAAATAGGTATGAATTATTCCATTGTTGAAATTAACGAACTACTTTAGCATATTTGCAAAACAAGAGATATAATTCTAATTTTTTGTTCATTTTACTTAAGGGAGGTACTCATGTCATTCATCTTTACAGCACGCCATTTCAAAGCCCACGATTCACTCAGAGAATTCGCAGAAGAAGAATCGAAAAAATTCTCAAAGATATACGACGGAATCATCAAGACAGAAGTCATATTAAGTTATGATAAACCTGAAAACAGCATCAAGCATGCTGAAGTTATCGTTCATGCAAAAAACAATCACACTTTCACCGCAAAAGAATCATCAGAAGACTTCATGAAATCTATCCTCGCTTCCATGGAAAAAGTCGGTATTCAAATGAGGAAATTCAAAGATAAGCTTACCGATCACAGCGGAGAGAAATCAGTCAAACATAAAGAAGCAGCGGAATAATAAAACTTGTATGAAGCATATTCATAAAGTTCTAAAGAATATTGAAGAGATCAGAAAGGAAAAGATCACTGTTGATTTTTTCTATAACGCCGCTAAAGAGCGTTTTAAACTTACAATGATCTCTGACCCCGCCAAGGGTCTGGATAAGATCATTCGTGACCCGCACATTCACCGTCCGGGTCTGGCGCTAGCGGGCTACACCGCTTTGTTCACATTTGACAGGGTCCAGATACTTGGCAACACAGAAATGCGTTACCTGAAAACTCTTTCAGCAGAGCAGCGGACAAAAGCCCTGAAAAAATTCTTCTCATTTAATATGCCCTGCATATGCTTAACTTTCAGCAACAAGCCAAGCGATGAATTCATGGAAATGGCGGATAAGAAGGAAATCCCTGTTTTTATCACGCCTCTTGAAACTACCAAATTCGCGTACTTCATCAACGATTTTCTTGATGACCAGTTTTCGCCGCAGGTCGCTTTGCACGGCTCATTTGTGGATGTATACGGCGTTGGTTTGCTTTTCTATGGCAGAAGCGGAATAGGCAAGAGTGAAATTGCGCTTGATCTTGTTGAGCGCGGTCACCGGCTTGTTGCCGATGATGTTGTAATGATATCCCGCAAAGGTGACGGAATACTGATGGGTACCGGGACGGAGCTGGTGAAGCATTTTATGGAGATCCGCGGACTTGGCATTATAGACGTTCGCAGCGTATTCGGCATCAGAGCTATAAGATTTCAAAAGAGGGTTGAGCTGCTGGTAAACCTTGAAGAATGGGACCCGAAGAAGGAATATACCAGGACGGGACTTGACAGCGAAACTATTGACCTGCTTGGGGTTGAACTGCCCTTTGTCAGACTGCCAATATTTCCCGGTAAGAATATTACCGTTATATCTGAAATTATAGCGCTTAACTATCTTTGCAAACATTATGGATACGATGCGGCAAAGGCGCTTAGCGATAAACTTGAAATAGCAATAAACAATAAATCAAAATTCAAAGACGGGAACATAGGATATGAACGCTCTGTTGAATACCTGGAACACGACTTTGAATAAATAAATACAAACTGTATGAAATCGCATTTTAACCTGCTTCTTTGCACAGCTCTCATAGCCCTTTTTTCTTTCAACTGCTCTAAAAAAGATAACACTACAACAGAAAACAAAGATGACTACTCAAAAGTAGCCGCTACTGATACTTCAGGTGCTGTTATTGGCGACTGGATAATTCAGCGGGAGCTGGCTGACCCGCAGAGCCTTAACCCTGTAACTCTTCAGGATGCCACCGGCAGAGAGTTCTCGCTTCATGTGTTTGAAAGGCTTATGTGGGCGGCAGGAAGAGAAGATTACGAGCTTGTTCCGTGGCTTGCCGAAGCGCCCCCGGAAGAAACCCCTGACCACCTGAACTATACTTTTAAGATCAAAAAAGGTGTTACCTTTTCAGACGGGAAACCTCTTACGGGCAAAGATGTGATATTCACTTTTAAGGCAATGATGAACCCGCTTGTTGACGCCGCTCAGTCAAGGCAGGCAATTGATATGCTTAAGAATGTTGAACTGGTAAACGGCGATGAGTATACTGTTAAGTTTACTTTATCACGTCCGTATTTTAAAGCTATCTATTCATTATCTGATTACCAGATAATGTCAATGGCAGCCGCTGACCCTGAGGGATTAACAGAGAAATATACATTTGAAGAATGCAAAGATATGGCGACTGCGCAGAAGAACCCGGTTATGAAAAAGTTCGCTGATTTCTTTAATTCACAGGAAGCAAACCGCGACCCTTCAAGGCTGATCGGTTCAGGTCCGTACATTTTTGAAAAATGGGATACAGGCCAGTGGGTTTATTTCAGACGGAATCCGAACTATTGGAACAGAACTGCGGTTCACGGCATGACTTATCCGGAAAAACTGATAATCAAGGTTATCCAGGATCAAAGCGCAGCAACCGTAGCAGCCAAGAATAAAGAAATTGACCTTATGTATGTTGTTAAACCGATGGATTTTGTAAAAGAGCTGGCCTCTCCGGAGCAGTTCGACATGAAAAAGGCTGACCCGTTTGAACCGCAGTTTGTTTACATTGGCTATAACCACAAGAATGTGCTCTTCAGCGATGTAAAAGTGAGATGGGCTCTTACTTATCTGGTTGACCGGAAACTGATAATTGAAAAAATTCAGTATGGACTCGCAGTGCCCATTCAAAGCCCGGTTTATTTTGGCGATAAGAAAAATTTCAACCCGGACCTGCCGCCAATCGAATTCGATCCTGAAAAAGCCAAACAGCTCTTAAACGAAGCCGGCTGGAAAGATACAGACGGAGACGGAGTGCTGGATAAGATCATAAACGGTAAGAAAGTTGATTTCAAATTCACTTACCTGCTTAACACAAATGAGTCGAGGAAGCAAACCATACTTGTTGTAGCTGATGCATTGAAGAAAGTAGGCATCATTGCTGAAATACAGACATTGGAGTGGTCGGTTTTTCTTGAAAAGATCAAGAAGCACGAATTTGACGCCTTGATGGGCGCGTGGGTCCTCACAGACTATCCGCCTGACCAGTACCAGATCTTCCACTCATCACAATCAAAGAATGATGGCTCGAATTACGGAAGTTATTCAAGTCCGCTTGCAGACTCATTAATGCAGGCATACAGAAGCGAATTTGATGAAACAAAGCGCGCAGAAATAAATAAGCAGCTTCAAAGAGTCCTCTACGACGACCAGGCTTATACGTTTCTTTGGACACCAAAGGCAAAATATGTTTATGCTGATAGATTTAAGAATGTAAGGTGGTATCCTACCCCCCCTACGGCATACCATACTCCGGAATGGTGGGTCCCCGCTGGCCAGCGCAAATATCAGTCAGATAAGTAGAAAAAAGGCAAAAATAATTAAATTAAACAGAATTCATTTTGCAGTTGAATTTCTCATTAATATAGATAAATTGCGCTTTATATATCAAAAATTTTAAGTTTTTAACCAAAATTATATATTTTTCAGAATTTAACAGACCATACTTAACTATGATTAAATTTAGATCAGCTGCCCTCCTAGCAGTTTTAGTAATTTCAATAATCATGACGGGCTGCGGCGGAAAAACCACGCAGAAAACCGATGATAAACAGACGACAAACGATATTCCGAAAGTAGATACTGTTACAGCTGTTTCAGGTGACTGGCTCATAATCAGGGAAATGTCTGACCCTGAAAAATTGAATCCGATCGTCTCAAACGATGCAAGCGCTTCTGAGATATGCTCGTATATTTTTGAAGCCTTATTGACCCAGGACAAAGAAACTTATGAACTTATACCTTCACTTGCTAACTTACCCGAAATATCACCTGACAATCTGACCTATATTTTCACACTGAACAAAAACGCTAAATTCTCTGATGGTAAGCCCGTCACTGCAGCAGATGTTATTTTTACATTGAAGACTATAAAAATTCCGTTTGTTGATGATGCAGCCTTAAGAAATTACTTCGAAATGGTAGATAGGGTTGAAATGGTCGATAATGACCCGTCCAAAGTTAAATTTACCCTGTCAAAACCAAACTGGAGAGGTTTATATACCCTGGCATTATTCCAGGTACTTCCCAAACATGTGCTCGATCCAAACAATGTGACTGACAAGTTTACCTGGGAAGAATTAAAAGATATGAATGCCGCGAAAAATAACGGCGCAATGCAGAAGTTTGCTGATTTTATGAACTCACAGGAAGTTTCAAGAGAGGCAAAGTATTTGGTTGGTTCAGGTCCGTATATGTTCGAAAAGTGGGATACCGGCGCAGGCGTAACTCTGGTAAAGAATCCAAACTACTGGGGCGGCGGAACTGTAACACCAAATTACCCGCAGAAAATTATTTTTAAAACAATACAGGATAATTCAGCAGCTTTAGTTGCGGCAAAGAACAAAGAAATTGACGCAATGGCTGTTATAAAGCCGTCTGATTTTTACAAAGATCTTGAAAATGCAGACCAGTTCAGCCTTTTGAAAGCAAGGCCATATGAACCTGCTTATACATATTTGGCATGGAACCAGCTGAACCCTCTTTTCCAGGATAAAAGAGTAAGGCTTGCGTTATCACATCTTGTTGACAGAAAAACAATTATCGATAAAGTAATGTTTGGCGATGGTGTGCCGATCCAGTCACACGTATTTTACAAAAATACAAAACTGCTCAATGCAGATCTTCCTGAAATACAGTATGATATCGAAAAAGCCAAAAAGCTTCTTGAAGAAGCCGGATGGAAAGATACTGATGGTGATGGCGTACTTGATAAAGTTATAAACGGCAAAAAAACAGATTTCAAATTTACTTTCTTAAGCAATACAAACCCTGTTCGCAAACAGATACTTCTTGTGGTTGTAGATGCATTGAAAAAAGTAGGTATCCAGGCTGAAGTTCAGGAGCTTGAGTGGTCAGTTTACCTGGATAAAACAAAAAAACATGAATTTGAAGCAACATACTCCGCCTGGACATCACCCACCACGCCTCCTGATCCGTTCCAGATATGGCATTCATCACAATCTGAAGGCGAAGGAAGCAATTACATTAGCTTTAAGAACAAAACAAGCGACAGCTTGATTGAAGCATACAGGAATGAAATGGATGAGTCAAAGCGTATAGCTATGATAAAAGAGTGGCAGAAGCTTATTTATGATGAACAGCCATATACATTTTTATGGAGCCCCAGGGCAAGATATATTTATGATAAGAGATTTAAGAACGCAAGATGGTATAACATACAGCCAAGTCCTACTTACAATGAATGGTGGGTACCGGCAGGTTCGCAGAAATATACTCAGAATAAGAACAATTAATCCATAAAGAGATAAGTAAATTTTAATCAAGAATGTCACAGTACATTTTAAAAAGGATCCTGTTATTCATTCCAACGCTGATAGCAATTACTATCATTACTTTCACAATATCGCGATTAGCTCCCGGTGACCCAACAGAGCTTAAGGTAGGCGTAAGCGGAGAGAATATGAAGGCCGATGAAAAAAGCCAGATGAACCAGCAGGCTAAGGACTATTATAAGCAGAAATGGGGTTTGGATAAACCTATTTATATGCAGTATTTTATCTGGCTTGGCAATATGGCTACCGGTGATTTCGGCAATTCATTTGTTGATAACAGGCCTGTTATGAGCAAGATCATGGAAAGAATTCCTGTAACTGCGCCTATTACACTGATGGTAATTTCATTAAGCTATATTATTGCCATACCAATAGGTATTTATTCAGCTGCAAGGCAATACAGCAAGATCGATAGGTTCTCTACATTTATGCTTTTCGTATTTTATTCGCTTCCTTCATTCTGGGTAGCTACAATGGCAATTGTATTTCTTGCAAATGTTGAATATATAAAAATATTTCCTACATCAGGGCTCTATACATTAGGTTCCGAAAACTGGAGCTTTTTTGAAAAGTTATGGGACAGGATGTACCATCTTATCCTTCCTGTTGCATGCAGTTCACTTGCAAGCTTCGCGTTCCTTTCAAGACAGATGCGCGGAAGTATGCTTGAAGTCATCCGGCAGGATTATGTAAGAACGGCACGCGCCAAAGGTCTGACAGAAAGAAAAGTTGTTTTAAAACATGCTTTAAGAAATTCTTTGATCCCGATCATTACATTGCTTGGCGGTATTTTGCCTAGTTTGGTGGGCGGTTCCGTTATTATTGAATCCATATTCAGTATTCCCGGTATAGGGCAGCTTGCTTTCCAGGCGCTTATTGCCAGAGATTACCCGTTAATTATGGCTGAGCTTGTTCTGGCAGCAGTGCTTACAATGTTCGGTTTGCTTCTTGTTGATATTCTGTATGCTATTGTTGATCCAAGAATAGCATTTTCAAAGAAATAATAATTTTAATTATCATATGGCTGATAGAAAAGTACCGGAAAGCGAATTTATTGCTGATAATACCATGGCCGGCGGACCTATGCCGCAGGGGATGGTTACCGAAGGGAATGAGATCCCCAAAAACGGGAATGGACAGAAAAACAGCGATGGAACGGTCAGAAAAGTAGATCAAACATACTGGTCTTTGGTTAAACACCAGTACAGAAAAAATAAACTTGCGGTAGCTGCTTTATATGTTGTGTTCTTCCTGGTGGCAATGGCTTTAACTGCGGATTTTGTTGCAAATGATAAACCGCTCTACTGCAGCTACAAAGGCAGTTCTTATTTCCCTGTTCTGAAAGAATATATGGTTGATCTCGGTCTTTCCAAATGGGAAGGTGAATTCCTGAATGTAGACTGGAAATCTCTGACTTTCGAAACAGCAATCTGGCCTCCCATAAAATATTCACCCGGCAATGTTGATCTTTTCAATACTTCCGCTCCGCCATCTACGGAATCAGGTCATTATCTGGGAACTGATGCTATTGGAAGAGATGTACTATCAGGGCTTATCCACGGCTCAAGAGTATCACTATCAGTAGGATTTATCGCTGCCGGTATCGCCATTTTTATCGGCGTATTGCTTGGCTCTATGGCGGGTTACTATGGCGGCAAAGTAGATCTCATTATCATGAGATTTGTCGAAATAATGCAGCTTTTCCCGTCATTCTTCCTGATCATAACAATTGTTGCTTTATACGGTTCAAGTATTTGGTATATCATGATAGCTATAGGTCTTACGAGCTGGACCGGCAATACCAAGCTTATAAGAGGTGAAATACTGAAAGTAAGGAATATGGATTATGTTCAGGCTGCAGTTTCGCTGGGCTTATCCAATACAAGGATAATCTTCAGGCACGTTCTGCCTAACGCAATTGCACCTGTACTTATTGCTGCATCATTTGAAATTGCAGGAGCCATATTATCTGAAGCGGGCCTCAGCTTCCTTGGATTCGGCGTTGCTGCAACAAAAGTTACGTGGGGATCAGTTCTTTCAGAAGCGCGCGGCGCAACCAGTTCATGGTGGCTTGCGGTATTCCCCGGCTTCATGATATTCTTAACCGTAGTAGCATATAATCTTGTTGGTGAAGGACTAAGAGACGCGCTTGACCCGAGATTAAGAGACTAATTACCGGAAGATGAATTCTTTTATTGATTTTATTTACAACTTGAACAAACAAAATACAAACTACATTCAAAAGGAGATGTAATATATGGTATGGACTCTGGAACTGGCTTCTTACCTTGATGACGCACCATGGCCGGCTAACAAAGCAGAGCTCATAGATTATGCACTGAGAACAGGCGCTCCACAGGAGGTTATCGAAAATCTGCGTGACCTTGAAGACACTGATGAGCCCTATGAAAGCATTGAGGAGATCTGGCTTGACTATCCGACAAAGGAAGACTTTTTCTACGATGACGAAGAAAAAGATTTCTGATTATTGAAGCTCACACATATTATTAACCCCGAGCCATCGGGGTTTTTTGTAATCTATTCTAATTTGAAAGAACCTGCTGTAAAAATACTATGTGCCTGCATACTTATGCTGATCCTCTGCCATTCCGGGCTTATTGCCCAGGGAAAGAAGATTGAAACAGGCGATATTGAATTCAATTTCAAAAAAACCGAATCATTCAGTGATGCTGCCCTGCTTGATATCATGCTTCTGCCCCGTGAAAAATATTTTAACCGCGTAAATCTTGAAGAAGACCTCGGCAGGCTCAATAAATTCTATTTTGATAACGGTTTTTTTGATGTTGCGATTGATACTTCAACTTTCTACGATAAAGAAGATGAACAGGTGAATATTAAATTCACTATCATTGAAAATGTCCAGTATACAGTAAAAGAATTCAAACTGCAGGGGCTGGATAAGTTATCTGATGGAGTTAAAAGCGCTGTTTATTCAAACCAGCTTGTTGAAGCGGGGACTCCCTACAACAGGAACAAAATTAACCTTGAAAAGGACAGGATACTGAACATACTTCAGGATAACGGCTATTATTATGCGCAGATCGACACCATAAGAAGCAAAATAGACTCTTCCCGAAGGGGAATTATCATTGGCAAATACTCGGATGAAATGCAGAAAAATCCCGAATATAAGAACAAAGTACTTGTAAGAATGCGTTTTATAGGCACTCAGGATGTTTACAGATTCGGAAGCGTGAACATCAGTATTGATAAGAACAAGTATAAAATAAGCAAGTCTGTGATTGAACGTGAAGTTGCTTTTAAAGAGGGAGATATTTTTAACCGCAGCAAGATGGTGGAAAGTGAACGGAATTTTACCAAACTGGCTATAATCCAGCTGGGAAGAGTACTGGTTGACAGTGTGATAGAATCCGAAAAAAGAATTAATACACTCGTAAAAATAAACCTTAACAATAAATATGAATTAACACCGGGTTTAACTTCATCTTACCAGACAAACAGGCTTTACCTTGGTGGAAACATTGAATATAAGGATAAAGATTTCTTCCAGGGCGGAAGGGTTTTCAGTATGACTGCCGAAGGATTGTATAATTCGCTTGACGTGAATATTCTTTCTTTTGAAATGTCCCTGTATCAGCCTTTTTTGTTCAACAATAATATCACCGCAACCCTGACACCAAAACTTGCTTTGGTAAATCTCAATGAAGACCTGCAGTATCTTGTTTCTTCCAACCTGCTTAGGCTTACTTATTTTATTGCAGATTATACTTTTTACAATAACGCTTTCTCAGATCTTACTTTTGATTACATTACGGCAAAGGCAAAAAGGACTTTTTTCGATACCGAAGATTCGGTTTTTGTGCCTGAAGGCACACAGGAGTTTTTGGTCAACAGCATCGTTGGTGTAACTCTGGTGCACAATAATACAAATAACCTTTTCAATCCTTCCAAAGGGTTTTATCATACTATCTCAGCTGAGTCCGCGGGAGCTTTGCCGAGATTTTTATCATTATTCAATAAAGGACTTCAGTATTCACAGTATGTAAAACTCGGCTCGGTCAACAGCTTCTATTTTGATATTTCCGGCGATAGAGCAACTTCTATAGTTGCCACGCATTTTGAAATTGGTGATATTATTGAATATGGCAGCGGTGAGAACATCCAGCCTGTTGACCCGCTTTACAAATATTATATGGGCGGAGGCAACAGCCTGAGAGGATGGAGAGGACAAACCGGAGGTATACTGGATGATCCCTCGCAGGGAGGCAAGTTCCTGATAGAAGGAAGCCTCGAATGGAGAAGAAAGCCGTTTCCGGTGCGCAGTTTTCTCAATCCTGTATGGGGGGTACTTTTCCTGGATTATGGTAACGTATGGGAATCCGGCCGATTATTCAAGTTTAACCAGATTGCGCTTTCAGCAGGATTTGGTATAAGATATGATACTTTTGTAGGGCCTGTCAGAATTGATCTCGGGTTCAAGTTGTTTGACCCGATGGCTGAAGAAGGCAACAAATGGCTGTGGAATAATCCGTCACGAATTTTTAAAGATAAGAAATACGCCATACAGTTCGGCCTTGGTAATGCATTCTAAAAAAAAAGGACCGGTTTTGCAGTCTGTTTAAGATAACTTGCTATGTGGAAAAATATAATTGGACAGCATCACGTAATTGAAACTCTCAAATCTGTTTTCATAAGCGGCAAGACTGCGCACGCATACCTGTTTGAAGGTTCTGAAGGAGTTGGTAAAGACGCGGCAGCAATAGAACTGGCCAAACTGCTTAACTGCCAAAACCCCGTGAACGGAAACGAAGCCTGCGATAAATGTGAAAACTGCAAAAAAATATCATCTTTCAGATCAGAATATTTCAAATTTATCTGCGCACTGCCGGCTTCCAAAAGCGATGAATCTGATTCTGACCCTGTAGATAAACTTGCCGGAGCTGATTTTGATGAATACATCGAGCAGATCTCGGCAAAATCGGATGACCCGTATCACAGAATAAGCATTTCAGGTGCCAATAATATCAGGATAAACAGCATCAGGGACCTGGTAAGCAAAATTTACCTTTCTGCTCCTGCCGGCATAACAAAAGTATTTATTGTTTCAGAAGCCGAAAAGATGAAACAGGAAGCCTCGAACGCTCTGCTGAAGATATTGGAAGAACCACCGAAGAACAGTGTAATAATTCTCACAACCTCCAAAGTAAACTCACTGCCTCAGACAATTATTGGCAGATGCCAGAGAGTACATTTTGAGGCGCTTAACGAAAAAGATATTGCGGAAAAACTTCTTACTGATGGCGGCTATACCGAAAAGCAGGTGAATTTGGCAGCGCGGCTTTGCTTCGGCAGCTACAGCAGGGCATTTGATCTTTTGCACCTGGGAATAGAAGAATTGCGAAACACAGCGCTTGAGTATCTGGTCTCTCTGCTTAAGAACGATCCTGCTGCTGTCATTTCTATCTGCAGAAACATATCAGCCAAAAATGATAAAGAAAAAACCCGTCAATTCTTATTTTTCCTTAATATCTGGATAAGGGACCTGCTGAGAGTTAAAGCAGCAGGTGCGGCTGAGCCTGATATGCTTACTAACTACGATCTGGCTGAAAGACTTGGAAAATTGAACAACAATTTTCCGGAAAGTGATATTTTCAGCATTGTTCTTCAACTGGAAGAGGCCGATAAGCTTATTAGCCAAAATATACAGTTGACCCTGATATTGGTGAATTTATCAATAAAACTAAAAAAATGTTTCATAAAATAGCCTGATCCTTCAGAATCTTCACTATCTCCCCTACAGCAAATTTACTTCATTCAGATTTCATTAAACCATTTAGAGTTCTTCTTGTCTAAAATACAATAGAAGTTAAGAACGGAAAATCAAATAAAGGAGAATTAACAATGAAAACAATTAAGCTAACGTTACTCGCAGTTTCAGCGGTATTTCTGATCTGTTTCGGTCTTTCAAACACTGCTAATGTTATGGCTGGCACAAATTCCGTTACAGTTAACGGCAGTATCAAGCCTGGTCCGAAGTATGTATGGATTGCCGGTCACTATAAACATAATAAACACGGAAAACTGGTTTGGGTTCCGGGTCACTGGAAAAGAATATAGTCATAACATAAATCCAACAATTTTGAATTACCCCCGTTTTTATCCCCAGGAAGTCCGCCCACCAATGTAAGCGGACTTTCGCTTTTTACTTCGGGATCAATATCTTCTGCTCACCTATATTTAAAATGCTTACTCTTTCTTCGGCTTTGTTTTCTTTTATTATTTCACGAAATGCAAATACCGGCTCCATAGGGTCAGCCTGTGCGAAATGCAGCGTGCCGTAATGAACAGGTATCATCCATTTGGCTTTCATATCCTGATAAATACTATAAGCATCCGGAGGGAAAACATGACTGTAAGTTCCGCATTGTTTGCAGTCAGCACATGGACCTATGGGAATAAGAGCAAGATCAATTTTAAATATCGCACCCAATTGTTTAAACTTAAAGGAATCATATCCGGTATCACCTGCAAAATAGACTGTCATCCCGTTATATTCAATTACGTATCCGGTAAATGCCTTATCGCCCCATAAATAGCCATCTACACCATACCTTCCGCCCCAGTGCTGAGCGAATACTGTTGTAACTTTTATCCCGTTGATTATTTTTGTTTCACCAACAATCTTACTTTCGTACCCGTTATCATTTTTCATCCTGTACATCTTCAGATCATAATCAGGTATATAATTCTCCAGGTCACTTGGGAAGACGAGTGCGGCAGAACTGCTTTTTTCTGCAAGCATTTCAATACTTGCAAGATTCAGATGGTCAAAATGTGAATGAGAAATCAGTATCAGGTCACACGGCGGAATATTTTCAATATCGATCCCCGGTTCAACTACTCTGCGGGCAAACTCCCCTGCGGTTTCGGTTAAAAACGGATCAGTTATTATTACCTTATCATCCATTTGCAGCAAAACGGTAGCATGCCCTATCCATAATGCTGAGAGCCTTACGTCTTTCTTTACAGGTTGAGTGATCTTATTTTTAACTTTCTCCGGTGCTTCAAAAAATGTCGGGACATTTCTTACGGCAACAAGCAGAAGATTGCAGGAATTGGCTGTCAAGACCAATATAACAATTAAAATGTAATAGATTACTTTCTTCACCAGCATATTAAAAATTTCTAATATCAGTAATACTTAATGTATAAACCAAAATTGTATCTGCTTGCTCCGTTTTGGTTATACTGGAATTTTAATCCCAGCATTCCAAAAAAACTGTATACTCCGGCTTCATACGTAATTCCGTCATACTTCCGTTCAAATGATCGCTGATCGTAATATCCTGCACCGAGCGAAACAGCAAGATACTCACCCTTATGAAAAACCGGCAACACTAACCTTACCCCCGTGTTATACATGAATTTTTTGAGGCTGCTGTTCCTGAATCCGCCGGGGATCAAAGAAGGCTCAAAATACGTTTCAACAGAACCGGAGAATCTTTTGACAGGCTTCAGATAAAAAAAATTGAAGGGAGATACATATTTGTTGGAATTGAATGAATATGAAACCGGCACTACGTGCCATTGCAAACCAAATTTTATGCCTGAATTGAACTCATTTCTGTCATCAAAAAATACCGGTGAAGGAATCGTCTGAAGCAATGCCCAGCTTCCCCACTTAAGCAATGCATTCTCGTTTCTCAACTGGCAAATGCTGCTTTGCGATATTGTAATTACCGCCAAGATTATGAAAATCCTCAATTTCGGTATTTTTATGGCCATTTGTTTCTTGGATATGCAATAATACATTTATATTAATTTCTTTTAAAGCTATTTTTGTGCTTCTACCAATAATTTAGAGTTTAAATGTACGAATACGCCGGAGCGGTTCATATACATTCTGTTTACTCAGATGGAACAGGAAAAATAGAGGATATTGCCAAAGCGGCAAATGATTCTGACCTTGATTTCATCCTGATGACCGATCATAACACCCTGAAGCCAATAGCAGATGGATATGAAAAATGGCTGAATAATGTTATGGTTATTATTGGTTATGAAGTAAATGACATGGCAAATAAGAATCACTACCTTACGTTTGGGATCAATGAAGTAATAGGTTCATACCAGGAGCTTCCGAATGGTGAGCTTGGCTGTAAACTATCGGCAAAAGAATATGTCAAGCAGATCAAGGATAAAGGCGGCATTGGCTTTCTGGCGCACCCCGATGAAGAGCGCTCTCACTTGCCTGAACATCCCTCATACCCATGGATAGAAGAGACTGATGATTTTACGGGAATTGAAGTGTGGAACCATATGAGCGAATGGATAGAAGGTATGGATGAAAACAATAAATTAGATAGATTCCTTCACCCGCTAAAATCAATAATTGCACCAAACCCCAAAACGCTTAAAAGGTGGGACGATGCAGCGATAAACCGTCACGTAACTGGTATTGGCGGCGTTGACGCTCACGCATTAAAGCAAAATGTTCTGGGATTCTTTGAAGTTGAAATATTCGCTTATAAAGTTCTTTTTAAATCAATCAGAACTCATGTTCTTATAGATGAGCCGATAACAAAAAACAGCAGAGAGACTTTTGGCACAGATAAATCAAAAATACTCGAGGCACTAAGGAATGGCAAGTGTTTTATTGCCAATTACTATAATGGTGATGCAAGGGGTTTCCGCTTTTACGCTGAATTCAAAGGTATCACCTGTAACATGGGTGATACTATAAGTACCAACGGTGAAAAGGTCATCATGCGCGCTCTGGTACCAAAGGAGTGCGATATCAGACTCATCCATAACGGCAATATGATACACGAATCTAAAGGAATGAACGCCGCCTGGGATATTACCGAACCCGGCATATACAGGGTAGAGTGCCGGATCTCAGAAAGAGGATGGATCTTTTCAAATCACATAAGAATAAAATTAACATAAAGAATATATTTTGGATAAAAAGAAAATTAACCCGGATTTAATAAACACTGATCCAAAAGATTTTGACGGCGAAGATAAGCCGCACAGCAACTGCGCTATTTTTGGGATTTTTGACCACCCGCAGGCTGCGGTTATGGCATATTACGGTCTGCATTCACAACAGCACCGCGGACAGGAAGCCTCGGGCATATGCACATCAGAGTTACTTGAAAGCGGTAAACACCGTTTCAATATTCATAAAGGCCATGGAATAGCGCTGAATGTTTTTTCAGGAAAAAACATTCTTGCCAATGTGCTGAAAGGTACTGCGGCAATTGGACATAACCGATATTCAACAACGGGCGCATCTGATAGCCGCGCGAATATTCAGCCTTTCAAGGTTAATTTTAAAGAAGGCCATTTGGCGCTATCGCATAATGGTAATTTTACCAATACCCGCGAGCTTCGTGATAAGCTGCAGAATGAAGGAACACTCTTCCAAACCTCAACGGATAGTGAAATTTTCCTTCACCTCATTGCCCGCTCACGTGAGAACGAAATGATTGATAAGATACTTGATGCCGCAAGACAGATAAGAGGCGCATATTCTATTGTACTAATTACTGATGATAAACTCTTCGCGATCCGCGACCCGTTTGCCGTACGGCCGCTTTCTATGGCGAAACTTGGCACAAGTTTCGTGTTCGCATCGGAAACCTGCGCTTTTGATATCATTAACGCAGATTACATTCGTGACCTGAAGGCCGGTGAGGTCATTCAGATAGATGATGAAGTTATCAAAACCGGCGAAGTAAAATCTTATTTTATTGATAAAAAACCGGAGACTAAACATTGCATATTTGAGTACATTTATTTTTCAAGACCTGATTCAACAATATTCGGACATACTGTGGATAAAGTCCGCAGAAAACTGGGGAAGAACCTTTCTCTGGAAAAACCCGCGCCAAAGGCTAACATTGAAGATAAAAAAGTTGTGGTTATAAGTGTACCCGATTCAAGCAACACCGCTGCGCTTGGCTATGTTACCGAAACAATCAAAAGCAACCCGTATGTTAAGCTTGAGCTTGGTCTTATAAGGAGCCATTATATAGGCAGAACTTTTATACAGCCTGGACAGGATAACCGTGAAATAAAGGTTAAATCTAAGTTCAATACCGTTAAATCAGTTTTAAAGGATAGAATTGTAGTTATCGTTGATGACTCAATAGTAAGGGGTACAACTGCCAAACAGCTTGTAAAGCTTGTAAAAGAAGCAGGACCGAAAGAAATTCATTTGAGGATCACTTCCCCGCCGATAATATCTCCGTGTTATTACGGAATGGATTTCCCTTCAAAGGAAGAGCTTATTGCAAATCAGTGTGAACAGGATCTGGAAAAAATAAGGCAATACCTTGATGTAAATTCAGTTGAATATTTATCTCTGGATAAGCTGCATGATTCTGTGCCGCAGGGTGTGAATAAGCATGGTGAAAATATCGGATATTGTGACGCCTGCTTCAGCGGAAACTACCCGATACCTATCGAGGAAATTGAAAAAACTGCGTTTGAGGGGTAATTTTTTAAGTTAAGAGACTAATGAATTCATCAACTGTTATTGATGCCATTCTGATAATTGATCTAAGTGTCCCTTTATCTAATTCCTTATGATTAGGAACTACGACCTGAGAAAATGGATCATCTCTTCTGAGGATCATATGGCTTCCTTCCTGTCTCTTGAATTAAAAACCAGCTTTTTCCAGTGCCTTAATGCATTCCTTACCTGAAATACGCTGAAGTTTGCTCATACAGCCAGAACGAAAGTCTCGAAATTTTCTTCCGGGACCGGAAGGTTGTCCTCTTTCAAAGCCTCTATATAACCTGTAATAGCCTCTTTTATATTAGAAATTGCCTCTTCCTTGGTTTTTCCCTGACTAATGCACCCGGGAAGGCTTGGACATTCCACTACCCAATAACCATCTTCACCGGGGAATAAGATAATTTGTCTCATACTTTAAGTTATTAAGATTATAAAACGCTGCAATTTTTGTAACAACTATTTCCCTCTCAAAATTTCACGCACAGCGGCTTCAGTCGGCATTTCCATAAAATCACTGCGTGATGATATCGCGCGCACCATCTTATCGGCCTCAAGTCTGTTATAACCAAGCGCCATAAGCGCGCTTATGACCTCAGATGCCTTGCCAAGCTCCCCTAACTTCCCTGTATTAACAGCCGCGACTTGTGTATCATATTCTATCTTACCCAGCTTATCCTTAAGCTCAACTGCCAACCTTTCTGCGGTCTTTTTTCCAACCCCGGATATTGATGTTAATGGATGATAATTACCTTTCGATATCATGTCAATAAGATCATTGTAACTGATAGCTGATAGTATACTCAGCCCGGTTTTTGGGCCTATACCTGATACCGATATTATCTGCCTGAAGCAATCCCTTTCACTCTCATCACGGAAACCGTAAAGCGTCACGGAAAACGGGTTATCTTTGATATTCAGGTGAACAGAGATCTTCACTTCATCGCCAATACTTCCTGTATTTTCAATTGTCCCCAAAGTACAGTTGATGCTGTAACCAATTCCGCCCGATTCAACTATCAATGCGGTTGTTTTTTTGTTAATCAGTTTACCTTTTATATAATCTATCATCAAACTTTATAATATTAAAAACAGCAATTCTTTTTATTCAAAAATAATATATGAATCTATTTAGTTTTTCACAACTTGTCTTACAGAGCATCGCGATAAAAAGTTTCACGCGAGAAAATGTCCTTGGACATTTTCGAAGTCCCGCCTTGGCGGGATTTCACACTTGCCTTACAGAGCGCAGCGATGGAAGGTTTCACGTTTGACGTTTCACATTTGACGTTTTTCACTTCTGCACTTTTACTTTTTTCGGGTTTTCCTTTATGTACGATTCCCAGCTGCCAGCTTTGCTTTTTTTAATGCTTCCACCAAGCATTTTGTTATGATGGCATAAAGCTACTGCTATCGCATCTGAAATATCACTTTGTTTAGGCAGTGAATTTATATCAATATTCAAAATTCTGCAAACCATAAACCTCACCTGCTCTTTTGAAGCAGCTCCTAGACCTGAAACCGATTTCTTAACCTCGCGGGGTGAGTATTCTGTAGTGGGTATCTGTTTATTAACGGCTGCGAGTATCGAGACTCCCCTTGCATGCCCAAGTTTTAAGGTTGACTGAACATTTTTGCCATAATATGCCGTTTCAATGGCAAATTCATCCGGTTTGTATTCTTCAATTACATCAACCAGTGAATCATATATCTGTTTTAATCTTACAGGAAATTTATTTTTGGCGGGTATTTTAATTACATCACAGCACAGCATCTTTAGCTTTTCATTCACACCGCTGATTACGGCATAACCTGTAAAAAGCGTTCCGGGATCAACTCCAAGTATTATCATTTGTTACTGCTTAACATATTACTTTCTGAAGTTACACCAAAATTCAATTCATTGCTTCACACTTGACTTACTGAGCGCAGCGAAGGAGAGTTTGACGCGAGAAAATGTCCTTGGACATTTTCGAAGTCCCGCCTTGGCGGGATTCACATCATCATCCAAATTCTTCCATTACTTTTTCATCAATATCCGCGTTTGAGTATACATTCTGCACATCATCATTATCTTCAATAACGCTTATAAGCTTAATTGTCGATTCAGCCGCGCCGCCTTCAACTTTTGTGGTCTGTTTTGGCACATACTGCAGCGAAGCGCTTTCTATTTTCGCACCGGCAAGCGCTGATGCTTCAATAGCTTTCCTTACTGTCTCAAAATTTTCAAGTGAAGCGGTCACTTCAAAAAAATCATCTTCATCGGTCATATCATCCGCGCCGGCATCAAGTATCACATTCATCAGGTCGTCTTCTGTGTATGTACCTTTTGTTACCGTTATAACTCCTTTGCGCTCAAAATTCCAGCTCACAGCGCCTGATTCCGCAAGATTGCCACCGTGTTTTGAAAGCAAATGCCGCAATTCAGCCACTGTACGGTTCTTGTTATCTGTCATTGATTCAATTATCAGCGCAACACCGCCCGGACCGTAACCTTCGTAAGTTATTTCATCATAACTAACGCCTTCAAGTTCACCGGTACCCTTTTTTATAGCGCGTGTAATATTATCAGCGGGCATGTTGTTCGATTTCGCGCTGTTAACCGCTAATCTTAAACGGGGATTCGCTTCAATATCACCGCCGCCTATCCTTGCCGCAACCGTAATTTCTTTTATGATCTTGGTAAATACTTTACCGCGGGCTGCATCAATTGCGCCCTTTTTCCTCTTTATTGTTGACCACTTCGAGTGTCCTGACATACTTAAAAATGAATATTATTACTTATAAAAATTGTTATTTTTTGAATTCGTAATTCCCAATTCGCCTGCCTTAATTCATGACTTCGAATGAAGGTAATTCTTAATTCCCAATTCTTAATTCTTAATTCCTAATTCTTAATTGATCTTAAGGTCCCTTATCCTGAACTGTGTCTTCGTATTGCCGTTCCAGTGATTTTCTTCAACGGAATATATTATATCAAGCCTTGTTCCCGTCTTTAAATGATAACGTGAAGTCTCATCAAGATCGGGTGATTGGTAGTACACGCAGTCGAAGCTGTAGTTATCAAACCTGTTGCCGTTTTGTGTCCCCTTGCGGACCTTAAACACTGTAGTTGAACCGTTATATGTCTTGGGATCACCAATTATAACAAGGTCACGGGTTAAAAATATAGGAGTCATATTTCCCGGGCCGAATGGCTCAAAGTGACTCAGTATTTTCACAAAACGCTGGTTCACTTCCGATACATCAATTTCAGCATCTACTTTAATTTCAGGTACCAGCATTTCCTTGCCGTTCTTGGTATCATTTATGATGGTCTTAGCTATCCTGTTAAATGTATTTCTGAATTCTTCGACCTTTTCAATCTCTATCTCAATTCCCGCAGCGTGGAAGTGTCCGCCGAACTGAACTACCGCTCCGCATTCTTCCGATGTGCGCTTTATTGCCTCGTAGATATTGAAATTATTTATACTGCGGGCTGAGCCTTTTGCGTAACCGTTGAATGTTGTGAGAATAATTGAAGGCCTGTAATACTTCTCGACCATCCTGGAGGCGATTATGCCAAGCACACCCGGGTGCCACTCAGGATTATGCAGTACTATCGCAACATCATCCTTTGCTTCACTGTTAACTGAATCTATCTTATAATTTTCGTAAGTACTCTGTGCCTGCAGGTA
>JBHEKV010000129.1:0-16594 GCA_041859235.1 Ignavibacteria bacterium
AATACAAGAATATTCGGTGTGCGCGGCTTCAGGCATACTGTTACTCCCTCTGTTACATACAGCTACACTCCTGATTTCAGCGAGCCCGAGTGGAATGCATACAAAACATACACAAACCAGTTCGGGCAGGAAGTGAAATATTCCATTTATGAGCGCGAAGTTTTCGGCGGCGCGCCAATAGGAGAAACACAGGCGCTGAATTTTTCGGTTGGCAACGTTTTTGAAATGAAGGTTAAGGATACTGATTCAACTGATAAAAAATTCCAGTTACTGAATTTGAGTGCAGGGGTTAGTTACAATTTTGCAGCTGATAGTTTAAGGTTCAGTGAGCTTGGTTTAAGCTACCGCACTCAAATAGGTGATTTTCTGAATATCGGCGGCAGCGCTTCGTTCAATTTATACAAGTATGTAGATGGAGTTGGAAGGGTAAACCGCTTTTTGTGGAATGAGGATAAAAAAATTGCGCAGCTTACAAATTTCAATATTTCACTTTCATCTACACTTGCCGGCGGCCAGATAGTTGACGAAGTTGATTCAACCAAAGCTGAAGAGGAACTGAATGAGACCAGCACGCAGGAAAGTGAGTACGTTGGTGCGTATGGAGATAAACCCATAGATTTTTCCATACCGTGGTCAGTTACGCTGAATTATAATTACAGCATTAGCCAGCCTAACCCAAGCGTAATATCAAAATTTTCAAATATTTCGGGTAACCTGAATTTTAATTTAACACGCAACTGGAAAATAACTTTTTCAGCAGGGTATGATATTTTTCAGCAGCAGTTCTCAACTCCGTACATTACTTTGTACCGCGACCTGCATTGCTGGGAAATGAGCTTTAACTGGGTGCCAACAGGTATATACAGGGGATATAAATTCGAGCTGAGAATAAAAGCTCCGCAATTGCAGGATGTAAAAGTTACGAGGCAAACGAATTACAGGGGAGTCTTTTAGAAAAGTGAAAAGACAGAAATAAAAAGGCAAAAAAAGTTTTATATGAAATACGAATTATACAGCGGCGCAGGCAATGATTTTGTGATGATAAATAACATCACAGAAAAAATTGCTTTTGATAAACAGATGGAGCTTACCATAAAGCTTTGCACTGAGAATTTCCCTAAAATTGACGGTGTAATTTTTGCGGATAAGTCTTTAAATGATACTTCTGCAGTAAGGATGAATTATTACAACCGCGACGGCAGTTTTGGCGCAATGTGCGGCAATGGCGCACGGTGCATTGCGATGTTCGCTTACAATAATGGTATTGTGAATGAACAAAAATTCTATCTTGAAGCTGTTGATGATATATATTCTGCGGAAATTGTGAATGATGAAATGGTAACTATAGGTTTTCCTGAGCCCAAAGAGTTCAGAACTGATATCAGGATAACCGGTTTAAACGGAAAACCGCTTAATGTTAGTTATACTAACGTTGGGTCAGATCACATAATATTATTCATCAACGAAGATATTAATAAGCTTTACCTGAACTGCGCGGATATGGATAAGCTTGATGTTGAAAATCAGGGCAGGATGCTTCGCTTCCATAAGGATTTTGAACCTCGAGGCGGAAATGTTAACTTTGCTGAGGTGCAGCAGGATGGCACCGTTCGGCTTCGCACGTATGAGCGTGGAGTAGAGCGGGAAACGCTTGCCTGCGGCACGGGGATAATATCAACCGGAATCATCGCCATGCTGAAAAAGGGAATAAGCTCACCTGTCAAAATAAAAGTGCAAAGCGGTGAGGTCCTTTTGGTAACGGGCAGGGTTGAAAACGGAAGAATTTTGGATTTGAGTTTAACCGGCAGCGCCCGGAAGTTTGGCGATGGAGATATTTAAAGAATGGTTTCTAAAAGTCACTAATCCTTATTAACTCAAATTATGTTCTTTTTATCTTGACACAAAAAGAACCAAAAAAGTCAAGGCTGTTTAAAAATTGACTAAAATTATTTTCGCTTCACTGCAGAAAAAAAACTCATTCAGCCGCTATCGCGTCTGAATTCAGACAGTTTTTTCTGCGACGCTTGCTCAAATAATTTTTTAACGTCAATTTTTAAAAGGCCGTTAAAAGCACAAGTTATTTCAGCTAAACAGAGCTTTTTTGTTGTATAAAATTTAATTTAAAAAGATTAATGATATTTTTTAAAAGAATACTTGCAAGAATTAACAGGGTGATAAATCCGCCCAAGAATATTGAAGAGGAATTCCATGCTAAATATTATTACAGCAAGGTATGGGCTGATACTTACTTTATGGGCAAAAAGGTTTTCAAATGTCCAAATGATCTTTGGATATACCAGGAAATATTGTGGGAAAACAAACCTGATGTAATTGTAGAATGCGGCACATTCCACGGAGGAAGTACTTTGTATTACGCTAAGCTGTTTGATATGATGGGGCTTGATGGCGAAATTATCACTATTGATGTTGACGCAATGCCTGATATGCCGCAGCATCCCAGGATAAAGTACTTAATGGGCTCAAGTACCTCTGATGAGATAGTTGCCGGGGTTAAGGAAATGATAAAAGATAAAAAACGTGTTATGGTGATACTTGATTCAGACCACTCATGTGACCATGTATATAAAGAGCTTGTGCTTTACCACGGATTTGTATCCCCGGGGCAGTACCTGGTGGTGGAAGATTCCAACATAAACGGTCACCCGGTATATTCCGGTTTTGGTCAAGGGCCCGGACCCATGGAAGCGATGGAAAAATTCCTGCCTGCTCACCCGGAGTTTAAAGCGGATAGCTCGAGGGAAAAGTTTTTTATGAGTTTCAATCCGAAGGGTTATTTGAAGAAGATAAAATAAAACTGTTCATAGAAATTCTTCAATATCATAAATAAAACCGTGAAATAAAAAACCCCATCCCGAGTTCTCGGGACGGGGTTTAGTTTTATCCTTGGGGGGATGTTTTTATGAAATTGATGCTTTAAAAATTATTTTTCGCTTATCAGATTCAGATGGTCTTTCACCAAACCAAAATCCTGTTCGTTAACATTGTAATCCCAATCGATGTATGAGATCATTCCGGATTTGTTAATAATGAATAATGTTCTGTTATTATATCCAAGTATATTAAAACTCTTATATTGCGATGATATCGCCCCGAACATATCGGCAACAAGCTTAACATTTTTCACTTTCATATCATGTTTCCATTTATCTATCAGCTCGAGGCTGGAATTGCTTATCATAAGTATTTCAACATCATCGGTTGTACCAAGCTGACTGTTCGATATACTTTGCAGCGTTTGCTGTTCGGCAAACGCATCGAAGGATGTTAATTCCATCGCGCAGCTCATACTGAAGGGCGCGGGATAAAATGCCAATATAACGTTTTTCTTTCCGTAATAATCACTGAGCCTGCCTTCAATTCCGGATGCAAAAGGAGTGTTATCGCCTAAGGCAGTATAAGTGAAATCAAAATCAACTGCTTTATCACCGGGGAAAAGCAACTTGTCGTTAATTACTAATTTACTGTTGGGATCATCTATGTTTAACAAAGCAAATAGTTCTTTTTGAACAGTGCGTAATTTTTCTCCCTCTCCTTTATAATCATGGCTTGCGTAAGTTATTTTGTTATTTCTGTCAACAACATAAACAAATGCGCCCTCTGTCGGGGCACTCCATTTTGATACACCAAATGAATTAGCCATATTCATATTCACATCCGGCGCCATATCAAAATCATACCCGTTATTATTCAGGTATTCCCTCACAGTTGACTGGTCATTGTTTGTTACAATAAGCACTTTTAAGTCTCCGCGATAGAACTGCCAATCATAAGGTTCTCCAAAAGCCATGCCGTCGGCAAAGTAAGTTTCAAATGCTGATGTCATAACTTCGGCATAATTATTCTTAGCGGAAATATCAGGTAAAAACGCTATGAGAAGAATTTTGTCTTCTTTGTAGTTGTACAGTTGAGTTGATGTTCTAAGCCCCGCGGTCAGGTCATAATTGTTTTCATATAAAAATTCCGGGTTGGGCGAAGTTTCACCAACATTCAGTCCATTGTTGCCGGAATATGAAATACCCGAAAGTAAAAAGATTGCTGCAATTGCCGCAAAAAAGCCTGATTTTGAAGGAATTTTACCCATTTTACCTGATCTTTAATGTTATGTGATTTCCATTTATAAGGGTTTTACTGTTTGTGCAGAGAATTGTTCCCGAATGCAAAAAGCTATTGCCGGAAATTAAAAGTAGGTGAAAACTATATCAAGCATATGATCACCCTGGTATCGGTTTAAAAACGGCAGCATGAATCCGTTCCGGATAATTACCTGTGAAAGGTCAGTTGATTTCTTCATCAGTGCGTTGTAATTCACGTTGGGGAACATGGCAATTATCCTGCCGATAGGATAATATGGATCTTTTGTAAATCGTTCTCTGTGCTGCTTGATCTTTTTTGTAAGCGTAGTTGAATCAATTTTGACACTATCGTTTTGGGTAACAAATTCATATTTATGAATATAAACGCTGTCGCCAATGTAAACAGGAAGCTCGTCCTTTGTTACTTCATCATATACCGATAAGTGGACATCATATAATCCGCTTTCGAATGGCGACGATTTAAACTTCACTGAATAATTAAGCATTGCAAAGGGTTTAAGGATAAGTATATTTTTTATTTCTTCTGTATCAAAGAATTCTTCAACATTCCGCTCCGAAAAAATATTTGCGTAAGTATCAAATGCGGCTGTATCGTTATCAATTGGGGTGAGCTGCAGATGAGTTCTGTATCTGCCGAACTCTTCTGTTTCAGAATTCAGACTATCCAGAATTGAAGCATCGGCTATCTGCCAGCGGAGCGTTATGGTTTGTGGGTTCATCCCAAAGTTAGAATTATCTATGCGGAACTCATTGAGCACTAGTTTTTTTCCGAATGAAATTTCATCGGCTCCCAGCTGTTTGCTGCCGTTGGATATTGGTACAACGTGTTTGCCTGTCGAATCCTTATCGCCACCGCGCCTGTAATATATCTTACTATCGGATATATAGAAGATCCTGTAGTCTCCTATCTGTTCTGACTTATAGCTGAGTTTATTCAGCTTATCTATCAGAAGATCGCTTCGTACGATAAATAGTTTTATCTTCTTCTCTTCAATAAACTTTCTTACTTCAAGTATGTTAAGTTTAAGCTGCTCTTCTTCCCGTTTTTTCTTGGACATCTTTTTTGATACGGGCGGATCAACCGCGAAGAAAGTGGGGATGGTATCACTGTTAAATCTTGCCGGATCGTTAGATATCACCTGAAGCGGGTAAATATCATAATAACCCTGAACCATTTCAAAATAAATTTTATCGCCGGGCTCGAGATAATTTATATCTATCAGGCGCTTTGTTAGCTCAGCTACTTCGTATGTATCTTCACGGTAAGCCTGCTGGTAATAGAAGCTCCATATCATATTTACAACAATGATAATAACAGAACCCCCGATCAATATATACTTCCTTAGATCAGTTAGCTGCCAGACGGCAAAGGGGAAGAACAGTATTGAATTCAGCACAATATAGCGTGATATCATGTTGGTTCCTCCGGAACCAACGATACCCGAAAACATAAGCAATACAAGTTCAACTAGGTTAAATAAAAGGAAAACCCGGAGCAAAGAAAAGTTACCTTTGAAGCCATTATGTTTTTTGCGGATCGCGCGGATAATTTTCCATAAGCCAAGCACTGTGGTTACGGGTGCAATGTAAAAAATAAAGAACGGATACTGTATACTCCTCTGGATAAATCCCGCGCTGCTTAACCCGGCATAGATCTTCGTGGTCTCTTTTATGAAGAAGAACATATCGCCGTAATCGTGGTAGTTTTGCCACAGCCACCACGCGATGCTTATGTATGAAATCATTGACCAGCCAAAGTTTTCATAAAGCTCTTTGTTCAGCCGGAACTTGCGGTATGAAAGAATGAGGACCATTATTACAAATGCAATTGTGAAGAACCATCCTTCATAGCGAAGCAGGTTTGCAAGGTTAAGCGATACTGCCGCGACAATAAGATAAATATGGCTTTCCCGGCGCATATTAAGCCCCTCATACCACAGCGTAAAATAGTAGAAAGCGGCCGTTACGAAAAAGAAGAACGGAAACTCGGGCATTGCCGAAGTACTGAGCCATACCTGGAACGGAAAAACCGCATAGATAAGGCATGATATTACCGCAATTTCACGGGTGAAAATTTTTTCCAGAAGTAGGTAAAGATAAATAAGCGTAAGAACAGAAAATATTGTGCTTGATAAGACAGGTGCCAGGGTCAGATCACCAAAGAGCCAGATGAACATTCCGTTCAGCCAGAAATGCGTACTGAGCCAAACCCCGGAATAAATGCGCGGCGATTGCAGCCAGTCCCAGGAAATTACAGTTCTGCTGTAATCATCAGCCGTCAGCCATTTAAGTCCGCTGTTAATTACTATGAGCTGAAATATCAACTTAAACAATATTAGCGCAGATATTACAAATATCTTCTCTTTAAAAAGCCGCGTTATATATTCTAAGTACTTCTTCAACTAATTACGCTTCGGGTTGGTTCAATTGGAGATTGTTTCAAGCTGTGTTATGCTGAGTTTATGTTTTAATATTTTATTTTCCCGGTACATCTCATCAAGTTTTTCGCCAAAGAATTCCAGGAATTTAAGCAGGGTCTTGTTGCCAAGTTTCGGTTCCTTTTTTACCAGCTCTTCAAAATCGGGTTTTGCGAACACAATAAGCCGTGTAATTTCTCCGGCAACGGCGCTCACAGTGTGAGTAGTCTCGCTGAAAAGATGTACCTCCGAAAAATATGAGCTTTCTGGAAGCTCTTTTAATAGTATCTCAGTGCCGTTATTCTCTGAAACTATCTTAACCGAGCCCTTTACAATTATATAAAAACAAAGCCCAATTGTAGATTGTGTGAATATCTTTTCGTTTTCAGAGTAATCGCGGATATGTGATATTTCAAGCAATGACTTAATTTCACTGCCTGATAGCCCGCTGAACAAAGGACACTCCTTGATCCTTGTTTTCAGCAGGTTCTCTTCTGTGTTATTTTTGCCGAACATATTCCTGCTTCTTATGTTTTTGATTCGCTTTTATCCAGCCTGATGCGGAACGTAGTTCCTTTGCCGGGTTCTGATTCTTTCACAAACAGTTTTCCTTTATGATATGTTTCTATGATACGTTTTGAAAGGCTTAAGCCCAGCCCCCACCCGCGCAGCTTTGTGCTGTAACCCGGGCGGAAGATATCTTTCTTAAATCTTAGATCAATACCTTTGCCTGTATCTGTTACATCAATAAATATGTGGGTGCCCTTTTCTTCAATATCAAACGTAATGCTGCCTGCGGAATTTTCTATTGCGTCCAGTGCATTCTTTGTGAGGTTCTCTATCACCCACTCAAACAGCTCGCGGTTTACCAATGCTGTGGAAGTGGTTAACCCTTTGATTTCAAGATCAATTTTCTTTTTTGAGTGGCCCTCAAAGGTGCCCTTGCTGATGCTTGGTATCCTTATTTCAAAATACTTCACAACTTTTTCTATGATCTCATGTATGTTTTCGGGCTTCACCTCAGGTTTTGAGCCTATTTTACTGAAGCGGGTAGCTATTTTGCTTAAGCGCTCAATATCGTTAGACATTTCGCCCGCAAGCTGGGTTACTTTCTGCTCATCTGAAGCCGCGGCTTTTATAAGCTCGTTCCAGCCCATCAGTGAGGATAGCGGTGTGCCAAGCTGATGAGCGGTTTCTTTGGAGAGCCCCACCCATATATTGCTTTGCTCTGTACGCTTGATGTAGTTAAAACCGAAGTACCCCAGGAAAATAAATATTCCCGCAACGGCGAACTGGATAATTGGAAGTTGTTTTAAGCGGTCAACAATTTTTGACTGGCCGTAGTGCACATAGCTTAGCACAATTGAATCCTGAAAGGTAACTTTTATGGGCGGATTTATTTCGTCCATTTCTCCTACAAGCTTTTTAACAAGCTCAAGCTGCTCTGCGCGGGGGAGAGTTGTATCAATTTCAAGATTCTTGGTAAAAGTGGGCTGCATCGATTTGGCATCTGTTACTATGATAGGGAAGTTGATGGTATTAGAGCTTACTACATTACTGAGCACAAAGTTATACTCGCCTGATTGTGATTCATCGGTTGCGATATACTCAATAGCCTTGGCGTAAAGATTTGCAATTTCGCGCTCACGCTCAAGTATATCTGAGACCAGCACCTGCGTGTAGATAAGCGTGGCAATAATAATTACCACACCTGTTACCAAAAGCGCTATTTTTATATTTGCCGAGCCGTAGCTTTTCATAATATTTAAGAAAAATAACAGTTAGGTATAACAATAGAAATATAATTTTCCAGCCCGAAAAAGAAGAAAAAAAGCTAAAAATCAAAAGCTTTAGCCACGAAGGCACAAAGTACACCAAGTAACACCAAGGGCTCGTTTTTTCTTTTGTCATACCTTTTGGAGGCAGGTATCCGGAAATTAAACCTGTAAAATGTCATAATGAAAAAAGCGGCAAAACCGGCCATATACTGATATTTTTGAAACTTCAAGACTTGTTATTAATGTGTTAATATACATTTATTTTATAGATACTTATTGGTAATTTAGAGGATTACTAATAATACTTTACCTGATGTCAGCTGAACTTGAATGGAAAACCCGCAGAGATAGGATTAATACAAAGCTTACTGCTCTTAAGCCGGGTTGGATATTAATTAAATATACTGAAGGTTTAGATACTTCAAAACTTACAAATCATGCCGTTGAAGAATACCCGACTGCAAACGGACCGGCTGACTATGCTCTTTTTGTAAATGGTAAATTACTCGGAATTATTGAGGCTAAAAAAGTTACTGTTAATCCTCAAAATGTACTTGAACAGGCTAAAAGATATTCAAAAGGTATCTCAGGTGATGTTGGTTCATGGGAAGATTTTGGCGTACCCTTTCTTTATGCAAGTAATGGTGAATTAATATGGTATGCAGATATACGAAATCAAAAGTATAATTCCAGAAACATCTCTAATTTTCACACACCATCTGCCGTTGAAGATTTTTACACAAGAAATGATTCAAAAGCATTTGAAGAATTACATAAACAGGGAGCAGAAAACTTAGAAGGCTTAAGACCATATCAGCTTGACGCAATTGAAAAAATTGAAGACAATATTGAAGATGGCAAACGTACAATGCTGGTTGCAATGGCTACAGGTACAGGAAAAACCAGGCTGACTGTTTCACAGATCTACAGACTTCTTGATTCAGGTCTTGTAAAACGTGTTTTGTTTTTAGTTGATAGAAGAGCTTTAGCTGCGCAGGCTGTCAGAACATTTGCTTCTTTTACAACACCCAAAGGCAATAAGTTCAACACCGAATATGCAATATACAGCCAAAGATTTAAGTCAGGTGATTTTGAAGACGATGAACCATTTGACCCGATGGTATTACCAAATGAATACCTCACTAATCCGGGTGCTAACCATACCTTTGTTTATGTATCAACTATTCAAAGGATGACGATCAATTTATTTGGCATGGAGTATCTCTATGCGCAGAATTCCGGTGATGCTGATCTGGATGAAGATGCTGAAAAAATTGATATTCCAATTCATGCTTTTGATCTCATTATTGCTGATGAATGTCACAGAGGATATACGGGCAGCCAGACAGCTATATGGCGGAAAGTGCTTGATCATTTTGACGCAATAAAAATTGGTTTAACCGCAACACCGGCGCCTACATCACTTTCTTTGTTTAAAGAAGTTATTTTTAGATATGATACTGAACAGGCAATACTTGATGGATACCTGGTTGACTATGAACCATATAAAATTTCATCAGAAGTACGTATTAATGGAGCATTTTTAAAAGAGGGCGAACATGTCGGGCTGGTCGATTCAGAAACAGGCAATCTGCTATACGATGAACTTGAAGATGAAAGAGAATTTTCCGCAGAACAGATAGAGCGTGAAATTACCGCACCTGAGAGCAATGAAAAGATAATAAAAGAAATTGCTAAATATGCTTATGAGCATGAACAAAAGAAAGGACACTTCCCCAAAATCCTTATCTTTGCCGTAAATGATGTGCCGCATACTTCACATGCCGATCAGATTGTAAAAATTTGCCGTGATGTTTTTGCGCAGGGTGATGAATTTGTTCAGAAGATTACCGGGAACGCTAATGTTGATAGACCATTACAGAAAATAAGGGAATTCAGAAACCGCCCTAATCCCAAAATTGTTGTTACCGTTGATATGTTAACCACAGGGGTTGATATACCTTCAATTGAATTCATTGTTTTTTTAAGACCAGTTAAATCAAGAATACTCTGGGTGCAAATGCTGGGAAGAGGAACAAGGAGATGTGATGAAATAAACAAAGATCATTTTAAGGTATTTGATTGTTTTGACGGTACTTTATTTGAATACTTTAAAAACGCAACAGATTTTAAAATTGAAACACCACAAGGCGAACCTTTAACAATTGAACAGGTTATAGAATATATTTACCAGAATGTTAACAGACCGTATTACTCCAAGATACTCGTAAAAAGGTTAAGGCGAATAGAACAGAATATGAGCGGCGAAGCAAGAGAGCTTTTTGCTGATTATATTGAAGATGGAGATATAAAAAAGTTTACTGATGAGCTTATTTCTAAGATCCACAATGAATTTACTGAAACTATGAATATCCTGCGGGATAAAAAATTTCAGGACCTGCTTGTGAATTACCCCAGAGCCAAAAAGCAGTTTGTGATAGGATATGAAGTAAAAGATGAAGTTTCAAGTGAGCTTTTATTTAAACTTGGTGATAAAGAGCTTAAGCCCGAAGATTACCTGCAAAGCTTTGAGCGATTTGTCCGCGAAAATCCGGAGCATATTGAAGCAATTGAAATACTGTTAAAAAAACCACGTGAATGGAAAACCAAGCCTCTGGAGGATTTAAGACATAAATTAAGGAAAAACTATTTTAAAGAACAAAACCTGCAAAAAGTACATGAGTTAAAATACGGCAAAGCGCTTGCGGATATTGTTTCGATGGTTAAACATGCAGCCAAAGAAAACGAAAAGCTTTTGAATGCAACTGAAAGGGTTGGGAGAGCTTTTGATAAATTTATGACAGGTAAAACCTTTACTGATGAACAAATTCAATGGCTTGGATTAATAAAAGAACATTTAATTACTAATCTAACTATTGAAATAAGCGACCTTGATGAAAACTTCGTATTTATCCAGCATGGCGGATTAAACAGGGCAAAAAAAGTTTTTAATGAACAGCTTGAAAGTATTATTACTGAATTAAACTACAATATTGCCGCTTGAGTAAATACAGAATTTATATTGATGAAGTCGGCAATAGTGACCTTAACAGCTCAAATGACCCGAATCACAGGTTCTTAAGCTTAACCGGTGTGATTTTTGAACTCAAATACGTTTCAGAAATATTAAACCCTGAAATTGAAAATCTTAAAAAGAAATATTTTGACGCGCACCCTGATGAAGCATTAATTCTGCACAGAAAAGAAATTGTGAACAAAAAGCCTCCTTTCGAAAGGCTTCGTGATAAGACAACAGAAAAGAACTTTAATAAAGAGTTACTTGCTTTGTTCCAAAAATGGGAATACAAAATAATTACTGTTGTTATAGATAAACAGGAACACAATTCTAAATATACAACCTGGAAATATGACCCGTACCATTTTTGCATGGAAATTCTTGTCGAACGTTTCTTCTATTTCTTAAGTTCTGTAAACACAATTGGTGATGTTATGATTGAATCAAGGGGAGGCAAAGAAGATATCAGGCTTAAGCGTTCGTTCCGCAGAATCATGGATTCCGGTACACACTATGTTTACGCAGGTGAACTTGATAAACGTATAACAAGTTTAGAGTTAAAAGTAAAACCTAAATCAGCTAATATTTCAGGACTTCAGGTAGCTGATCTTCTTGCATTTCCATCACGCCGTCATGTATTAAAGCATTTTGGTAAGCTGGATGATGATAGATTTACGTTTAACGAGAAAATAATTGAGATAATTAAAGATAAATATGACCGCAAAGGTAACAGAATTGAAGGTTATGGGATAAAGATGCTTCCCTAAAATGAAAAACCCCGATTGCTCGGGGCAAAGGCACAAGGCCTTCCACCTCCAGATAACTGGATTACTACAAATATAATATATAAGTTATACTTTTGCAATAATAACAAATTAAAAGTTTAAAATAACAGCAATTTATGAGCGATATTGTAAATAAGCTTTGGGGTATGTGCCATACAATGAGGCATGATGGCATTGATTACGGCGACTATATTGAGCAATTGACATACCTGCTTTTCCTTAAAATGGCTGATGAAAAATCTGTGGAAGTGCCTAAGGGCTGTGACTGGAAAACATTAAAAACCCTCTCAGGCACAAAGTTAACAGATCATTATGCGGATATGATGAAAACACTCAGGGAATCTAAAGGTCTATTGGGTGATATCTTTACACAGGCAATGCCACGCTTTAATAACCCTGTAAATATGAATAAGGTTATTAACCTTATAGATGATGAAGAGTGGAGCGCAATGGATGTTGACGTAAAAGGGCAGGCGTTTGAAGGCTTGCTTGAAAAAGCGGCAAGTGAAGGCAAAAAAGGCGCAGGGCAGTATTTTACACCAAGAGTACTTATACAGTCAATTGTCAGGATCATGAAGCCTGACCCCCGCACAGCAGGTGAATTTAAAATTTTTGACCCCGCATGCGGTACAGGCGGATTTTTAGTTGTGGCTTTTGAATGGCTAATGAAGTTAACAGGCGGCGCGTTTGAAAGAAAAGATTTTAAGAAAATAAAAAAAGAAACTTACTATGGACAGGATCTTGTACCAAGACCAAGAAGACTGGCGTTAATGAATTTGTTCCTGCATGGGATTGAGCCTGTTATCTATCTGGGTGATGCCATTTATGAAACCGATAGAGGCGAAAAATATGACTGCATTCTAACTAACCCGCCGTTTGGCACAAAAGGAGCAAACCAGGCGCCTGATAGGGATGACTTTACAATAGAAACAAGCAACAAACAGCTTAATTTTATTCAGCATGTTTTAACCATTTTAAAACCCGGGGGCAGAGCCGCAATGGTTTTGCCTGATAACGTTTTATTTGAAGATAAAGCCGGCGAAGTGTTTAAGATTTTAATGCAGGATTGTAACCTGCATACAATACTAAGACTGCCAAGAGGTACATTTACTCCATACAGCCAGGGTGTAAAAGCTAATGTTATTTTTTTCCAGAAAGGAATGCCAACAGAAAACGTTTGGATATTTGATGCAAGAAGCAATGTTGAGGGTGTTACAAAAAAAGACAGACCATTAACTGCGAAATACTTCGAAGAATTTGAAAAATGTTATGGCTCTAGTCCTAATGGCACTTCTAAGCGTAAAGAAGTTGAAAGATTTAAAAAGTTTACACTTGATGAGATCAAAGAAAGAGACTATAAACTTGACCTGACCTGGATAAAAGATGAAACAATAGAAGATTCAAGCGAACTGCCTGAACCTGATGTTTTGGTAAGCGAAGCAATAACTGAGCTTGAAGCCGTTGTTGATGATTTAAAAGATATATTGGAGCAGATGGAAACAAATGGCGAATAAATTACCAAAGAGCTGGGCTGAGTGTAAACTAGGTGATATTATTATTTCCAGAAAAGGTAAAAAGCCCAGACAAGTTGTTAATGAAAAAAGGGGTGGTTTTTTTCCCTATATTTTAATTGATGAAATGGAAGGGAAAAAGATAAGATATTATACTAATGATTCCAATATTCCAAGGGTTACAAAAAATGATGTCTTATTGGTTTGGGATGGGAGTATTGGTAAATGCGGAAGTGGTCTTGAAGGGGCAATTGGTTCAACACTTGTAGGTTTGACTCCTCTAGGGAAAATCCCTACTAAATTTATAGAATATCTTTTGAAATACATTAACAATTTCATAAGAGAAACAAGTACAGGTACTGGTCTTCAGCATATAAATAAAGATTTCTTTAAAATTTGTTACGTTAAGATTCCCCCGTTAAATGAACAAAAAAGGATAGTTAACAAGCTTGAAAAATTAATGACAAGTATTGAAACTCTTACCAAACGAATTGAAAAAATTCCGCTATTGTTAAAGCGTTTCCGACAAAGTGTATTAGCCGCCGCTGTTACAGGTAAGTTGACAGGAGATTGGAGGGAGAAGAAAAAGAACATACAGACAATATTTGATATGATTGACGAAATTAGAGAAAGAAGAAAACTATATTTTGAAAATTTAAATCGAGTAGTAGCTTTAGATGGAAAAAGTAAGCCGCGTAAGCCTGAAAATTTATTTCCTTTTGTCCAAACTAATGATAATTATCCTGAAACATGGGGTATAATGACATTTTCAGATATATCTTCTATTAAACAGTATTCTATGAGTAGCGGACCATTCGGGTCCTCATTAGGCACAAAAGATTACCAAGAAAAGGGCATTCCAGTAGTTAGGGGACAAAATATACAGGGAGGTACATTTATAGCAAAAAACTTTGTATTTATCTCTGATGAAAAAGCTTATGAATTAACTAGATCAACAGCTGTACCTAATGATATAGTTATTGTTGCCGTTGGAGCAGGTGTTGGTAATTCAGCAATTATACCTAATGAAATTGAAAAAGTAGTTTTATCTCAAAATTGCAACAAATTTACATTGGATACTGAGTTTATAGTCCCTAAGTTCATTTTAGCAAATTTACAAGTATCGGTTTTAAAAGAACAAATGGACGATTTTACCACTGATACAGCGAGAGAATTTTTGAGTTTAACTAATTTAAAAAAAATAGAATTCCCAATACCACCAACTCAAGAACAAGAAGAAATTGTCCGTAGAGTTGAGGCATTATTTAAAACCGCAGATAAACTAGAAGAGCGTTACAAAAAAGCCAAAGCATATACGGATAAGTTAAAGCAATCAATTTTAGCCAAAGCATTCAGGGGTGAGCTTGTTCCGCAGGACCCAAACGACGAGCCTGCAAGTGTTTTGCTTGAGAAGATCAAAAAAGAAAAGGAGAAACTAAATGCCAAATCTAAGCGAAGAAAAGATAAATGAAATAAATAACAGAATTCTTCATGTTTGGAATAGTTTAAGACCTGATGAAATTGAAAGGAAGCCTCTCTTATACTATGAATTAAAAACCAACTGCGCATTATTTATTGGCGGTAATCCTTCATTTGTACCTCAGGGAGTAAGAACGATATTAGCCAGCCATCCCGAGCTTGCTGAGTTTTCAACAAGCGATGAAAGAGCAATGGAATTTTATGCCTTTAAGAATTATGATAAATACAATCATTTATACAGAATAAATTTTGAAGCTGCTAAAACATGGCGGGTAAATAAAAGCGCACCTTATTTTGATGTTTTTAACGAAGTTATCAGAAACACAGGTTACAGCGAATGGGAGCATATTGACTTATTCTATATGTCAGAAACAGATCAGCATGAAATAAAAAAATTAAGAAAGAATCCAATATACAGCAGGTTTTTTGATGAACAGGTTAGTATCTCAAAAGACCTTATAAAATTACTTGAACCTGAAGTTATTATTGTAGCCAATGCTCATTCTGCTAAAATCCTGAAATCCTCATTTAATCTTGGAAATATTGATGATAAACTTGGCACTTATTTGTTGGAAATGAATCAAAAGCAAATACCTGTATTTTTCAGCGGTATGCTTTCCGGTCAAAGAGCACTGGATGTAGAATCCAGAATAAGATTAAACTGGCATTTAAGATACGTTAAATCAGCATTTCGGTAATGCTTAATATGTCCCTATAGCTAACCGGCATTTTTGGGGAAATTTAGAGTGAATTGTTAATCATTTTGTTGATATCAACGAAATGTTCCCGATTTTCCACTTGACATATACGTGATGCATACATTATATTTGTTGCATATGCGTACTGCATATATATAAATCCTTTAATTTAAATCCAAAAATCAAATAATTTCCCTATGAAAGAATTCAATAAACAGCTTCATGATGATGTTGTACGGCTGAAAAAGCTGATGATCAAAAAAGATAAAACGGATTATAAAAAATTTATGACCGTTTTAATAAGGCGGCATAAACTTAGCAAAACAACCATCCAGGCAGAAATGCGCAAGGTCACGCCCGGTTTATACCGTTCCATTTCATGGGACCTGCGGTACAGGCCCATAACCGATGAAGAAATAAAGATGGTGTATGAACTGCGTTACCGGAATTACTCTCTGGAACAGGTGAAATCTATAATGGAAGAAAAACTTGGCGGCAATTACAGCGATAAAAGGATGGCAAAGATAAGGGTTGAAATGGAAAAACGTTTGTTTGAGCTGGATAGCGATAAAAGCACAATTTTTGGCGGTGGCATAAGGCAGTTGTTTATTGAATACTGCGACCTGAACCTGATAGATCCCAACAGGACTAAAAACCTTTTGCTTTACGGCAAAGAATATACCGTGAACTGCGGTACGGTTAAGAATGCGATAAATTCAATAATACTTTGCGCTGAGCATGGCGGAAAAAGCATACCTGAACTGCACAGGATACAGATGGAAAATATTCTTTCAA
>JBHEKV010000149.1:0-5827 GCA_041859235.1 Ignavibacteria bacterium
GATCTTATCATTATCAATATCCATTACAACAGCTTTAACAGTTGTTGAACCGACATCGAAGCCGATAAAAAGTGGTGATTTACCGTTATTATTAACGTTATTTGTCATATATAAAATAATTTCTTAGTTCTACAATAGTTATGATCTTGCTGCTTCTGTTTTTGTTACTACAGATTTAATTCCGTCTTTTTTCATTTTATTGGCAACATCCAAAACGAAATTAGCTGCAACGCCAATAACGCCTTTTTTGTGCTCAACATGGTAGAATGGCCTCTGCAGGTAATCATTTGCTTCAACATAAGCCTTGATCTCTTCAATTGTGTAACCGGTTTCATCAATGCATTTTTTGAATTCAAGCTTAGCTTTGGCTTTTGCTTCGCCAAGCGCCATCTGCACTCTAGAATGAGCATTAACATCACCTTCACCTGAAGTTTCGATAGGTATGAATATCATATCCTTGAACATCGATGTAACCGCAGACTGTACGCCATCTGACTGCGTTGAAGGCATGCAGCCGAACGGTTTTAGTGAAAGTACCATGTGACAAAGATCTTTGTTCACATAGTAGATATTTTTAGCAATTTCTAAATGTCCTTCGCCACCTTCAACTCTTGAATTATAGAACGGGTGACCCAATCTCTGCATTTCAAGCTGACTTGCAAGCTCATGCGGCATTTCGTTGAATACTTTTCTTATCCTGTTATATTCACGGTCAAACACACTTTCAGCAATTGAAAGTATTGTTACCGTCTTTTTGTAATCTGTTAAATTCTTCAATTTCTTAAGTACCTGGAAAGCTTTTGGAGCTTCTTCGCCTTCTTTGATGCCTTTTCTATCGTGATACATGTTCTTTGCCTGGTGAAGCATATAGAGTATCCATGTAGCAATAGGTTCTACCAGCAACTGTGCGCCTTCTCTTTCTAAGAAGGGGAACATGTTGAAGTTTCCGTCGCCCTCGGTTGTCTGTGCCCAGAATTCACCTGTAACTTTGCATATCGGTTTAACCCTGGTTCTGTCAACTTTCACTTCGTTAAACTTATTTCTGATTTCGGTGAGTGTTTCAATGTAATAATCACTCATGACCTGGTCAACAAATCTTTGTATGTAATTTGAGCCCGGTACTTTGTTTAAGAATGCACCCATCTTGCTGTTAAAATCAAAATACTTTTTGGTTTTCATTCTTTCGTACATCATATCCATACATTCAGCAAGTACTTTATCGGTTTCACCCGCATTTACCTCAAACGGTCTTATCTGGTAAGCAACATCGTTGATAATATCACCGATATTCATAGCATTTAATATGCCGAGGAAGAAGTCGAGGTTCATTTCAAGTCCTGCTTCCATTTCATCCTGCTCTAAACCTCCGGTCTGCTGGAAGATCAGTACCCTGAAGCCATCGAAACCGGAGTTACGCAGTGCAAGGCGGTATTCAGCTTCATACATACCAAAGCGGCAGGGTCCGCATGCACCGGCTGTGAAGAATACATAATCATTGATGATCTCTTCTTTTGTCATTCCGGATTTTTCAAGCTCCTGCAGATACTGCACTAAGTTACCTACTGTAAAATAAGTGGGATTGCACTGTCCGTTGTTACCGTACTCTTTGCCTAACTGGAAGGCTTTTTTATTGGGAGTAGGGATCTCACTGGCTTTGTAACCAAGACCCTGTAAAACACCTTTAACTAATTTCTCATGTTTCCAGGTTAAACCGCCAAACAATATGGTAGTGTTTGCTCTCTGGTCCTTTGTGAAAGTAGTTTCCAGCGGCTTTTTGAAATGATCTATGGGTTTAGATTCAACACCATATTCTTTTTCAAGACGCATTCTTTCTTCAAGCAGCAGACGCTGAATTTCAGCTTCCTTGCTTTCGGTTTTCTTCAAACTGATACTTACCGGCGCACTTCCGGTTTTTGTATCTTCGTTCCCGTTTTGATATCCCATTTTTTTACCCTTCCTTTAGGTATTTTTTGGTTTGTTTATCTGATTCTTATTAAACTTATTTATTATGCTATTATATGATCTTAATACTTTTCAATTTCGTTTACACAGCTTATTGCACTCTTAACTGCTCCTTCAATTGTTGCAGGAAGCCCTGTATCTGTCCAATCACCAGCTAAAAACATGTTTGAAATTGCTGTTTTTGCTGCAGGTCTGTTGTTTAATGACATTTTATCCGGCATAAATGTAGCCCGCATTTCTTTTATAACCCTTGCTGTGGTGACCTTATATTCTTTCAGTTCAAGAATGCACATTTTCAGTTCACTTTCAGCAAGATTGATAACTTGCTCTTTTGTCATTTCAGCTATCTTCCCGGCTGCGCTTATAACAACACAAACCTGGTCTTTTGTTACCTTAAACACCCATTGCGATGATGTACCCAACAATCCTATAAAACCTGATTTAAAAATATCACTTACATCCTTATCGAATTTTAAGTGAATATTAACAATGGGTGAGGAGCTTAATTCACTTAGCCCTCTAAAATATTTATCGTAAGCCTCACCAAACAGCGTTTTAAAATTAAAGAACGGTACTGCACTTACATAAAAATCGGTTTTAATTTCTGTGCTATCTTCAAGTATTAATGAAGATATGCTTTCATTGTTAAATTTAAATTCACTTACACCTTTATTGAGAATTACATCTGCGTTTTTCTGCTTTAAAAAATCAATTGCCGGCTCAACAAAAATATCATTTAAAAATCCTTTTGGCAGAACAAGTTCAGAACCGCCTTTTTCAATAAAACCCATCCTTATCATTTTTGCGAACATGAATGCAGAAGTATTCTCAGGCTCAGCGTTAAAGACAGCTATTATGAACGGTTTCCAGAAATAATTGATAGCATTATCGGTTTGAGCACTTAACTCAAACAACTTATCGGTATTTACGCTCTTCAGATCAATTTCTGAGTAGTTATTTTTCTTGATCCGGTTAACTAATCTGATAATTGTCAGTTTATCAGTCAGTCCAAGCGCTTTATATCCCATTATTCCGCCTGCCAGATGCAGCGGGGGAGGGAGTTTTGAAGCTTTTAGCGAGTACCGGCTGCCTTTTTCATCGGCAAACACGACTTCAAGCTGCTTTTGAAAGCTGAGTTTATCATACGTACCGATCAGTTTTAAATAGTCGAAAGTATTCTTATACCAGCTCGCAAGTATATGCTGACCGTTATCAATCTGAAAACCTGATGCCTTATCAAAGAACGAATAAACCCTTCCGCCGAATTTAGGTGATGCTTCAATTAATGTTACCCTAAATCCTTTGTTTGCGAGAAAAACGGCTGAGGAAAGTCCCGCAATGCCGCCCCCAATAACAGAAACGCTTTTACTCAATATGCCAGTTTATACTTAACATAAACCCCGAATGTATAATACAATTTTTTAAGTTTTGATACTTTTGCTTTCTTACTGAAAACGTTGTAATTCATTTGCTCAATTTTCTCGAGAATGTTGAAATATATCTTCTGCATTATGCGGGCAGGGAAGAGCTGTTTACGGTCTTCCTTAGCGAAAGCATCATTAGCTTTTTCAAAATATTCCCTTGCGCGTTTGCACTCAAATTTCATCAGTTCTACAAATGAATCATTATACCTGAAGTTCATCAGGTCATCTTCAGTATAGCCGAATTTCTTCATATCCTCTTCGGGAAGGTAAATCCTTCCGTTCAGCGCGTCAAACTTTACATCCCTTAATATATTTGTTAACTGCAGTGCTATACCAAGATTTACAGCATATTGCTTTGCGCTTTCAGTTTTATAGCCGAAGATTTCTATACACATAAGCCCAACTGTTGCCGCAGCGCGGAAACAATATTGGTAGAGTGTGTTAAAATCCTTATAGCGCGAGACCTGCAGATCAGCTTCCATTCCTTTAATAAGCTCAAAGAACGGTTCCACTGGAATATTGAAATTCCTGATAATTTTTGTTACCTGGTTCAGCAGAGTATAGTTTGAAGAGCCCTTTAAAGCCCGCTCGAACTCATTTTTCCATTCACGTATTTTTCTGAATTTGAGATCAGTTGAATCCATTTCATTATCAACAATATCATCTGTCTGCCTGCAGAAAGCGTAAACAGTATTGATAGCCTCGAACTTATCCTTTGGCAGCAGTGAGAACGAATAAAGGAAATTCGTTTTGCTTGATTGTGTTATTTCAATGTGTTCTGTTGACAAATGTTGACTTTATTTAGAATCTTGAGCTTAAAAATATCTTTAATTTATCGAACCCGGATATTTTGGGTCTTTTAATTAATACGTTATACTGTATTTCCTTTATCTTATTTAAAATAGTTGTACCACCAAGCCATGTTAACTTCAATTCCTTTGAAAACTTCTTTGTAGTTTCGTTACCAGCAGTCATTTCAATCAGCTTTTTGCCTTCATCAAATATCTTCTGAGTGCGGTTGACCTCAAACTCAATCAATTTTCTGAAGTTTTCATTATCCTGCTTCAATTCCAGTTCTTTATATGAATACCCGAACCGTCTGATATCTTCCTCAGGCAGATAAACCCTGTCTTTTCTTAAGTCAACCTCTACATCCTGCCAGAAGTTCGTTAACTGAAGCGCTGTGCAAATTTTATCAGAATATTTAAAGAACTCTTCATCATGGCAGCCGAAAATCATTAACACCAGTCTGCCAACCGGATTTGCTGAACGTGTGCAGTAATCTAAAACCTCTTCAAACGTGCTATACCTGCTCTTTACAACATCCTGCCTGAAAGCGCTTAAAAGATCTTCCAGGGGCTTTATGGGTATCTTACAATCTTCAACAGTCTTGCCCAGAGCTATAAAAATGGGATCATACGCCTTGCCATTGTAACAATCCTTAAGCTTTCCATTCCACTCATCCAACAAAGCCAATCGTTTGGGAACGCCGCCTTCAATGCCTTCTTCATCGGCAAAGTCATCTGCAGCCCTGGCAAAAGCGTAAATTGCGTATACATATTTGCGCTTATCCTTAGGCAGCAGAAGTGAGGCTACCGGAAAGTTTTCGTAGTGACCTTTTGCGATATCTTCGCAGTATTTAAAAGAACTATTGTACAGTTCATCTTTTTTTACTGATTCAGCACTGTTTGAACTGTTATTGCTTCCTGTATTAACAGTGTTATTTTTGCTCTTTATCATTTTGTATAAAACACCGGTAAAATGAAATTCATCAAACTTACCGCGGGTGCTTTAACCTTAGTGTTGTGTGTAATTATTGCCTGCATTGTTAAACACAGATTAATAATGACCGAATTATTAATTGAAATTAAATTAGAAGTGTGGATTTCCGTAAATATGTTTCCTGTGAACGCCACAGTGAAATATTGGCGGAATCAAGAATATGATATGTTATCAGATCTATTTTATGGTTAACAGATTTTGATATATTTTTAACTATTGACTGAAATGAAATACCCGATCGTTTGAAGATGAGCGCAAAAAGCAGAATTATGAAACCTGAAGAATTTGCGTTTGCCGGGTCTGTGGGATTGTAATAAAATGCCAGCCATATCATTGATAGGGCAGTGAAAATGATCATCCAGAATCTTGTGTTATATGACGCAGTATGAGGTTTAAGGCGCTTCCAATAAAGATTATTGCAAAGTTTGCGGTAGAATTCCATGGTCAGGAAGTTATTCAGAACCCATATAACTTTTGCCAGAAACTCGCTCTTAAGCAGGAATTTTATTTGAAGTAATATATTCAAATTTTGGTTGATTTAGTGATGTAAAGTTAAGGAAATATGTTTGAAATGTCAATTAAATCAAAAATTTAATCTGTACGGAAGTGTATAGATAAGAGGATGAAAATCTGAAAGCGATAAAAGTCATATCTTATTC
>JBHEKV010000144.1:0-22449 GCA_041859235.1 Ignavibacteria bacterium
TCGGAAGATATAATCAATGAGCGAGGTTGTCATCTTGATATTGGGGTTACCAATAACTATGCCGTTTGGCTCAAACCTGGTATATACAAACGCGTCAACAAACTCCTCAAGCGGTACGCCGTGCTGCAGGCCAAGCGATACGGCTATAGCAAAACAGTTCATTAAGCTTCTGAAAGCCGCGCCTTCACGGTGCATATCGATGAATATTTCGCCTAACTGGCCGTTCTCGTACTCACCTGTTCTTAAATAAACCGAATGAGTGCCGATCTTTGCTTTTTGAGTGTAACCGCGCCTGCGGAAAGGCAGCTTGCGGCGTTTTGCGATGTAGCGGTGAATGATACGCTCAGCAATACGGATAATATCATTAGGTTTGCTCATTGTTTCGGCAATTTCCTCTGATTCATGCTCAAAATTATCGTCATCGCTAACTGAGTTCAGCGGCTGAGAAAGCTTGCTGCCATCACGGTAAAGAGCATTGGCTTTAATGCCAAGCTTCCATGAAAGCATGTAAGCATGCTTCATATCATCAATTGATGCCTCATTGGGCAGGTTGATGGTTTTGCTGATAGCGCCGCTTATAAACGGCTGCGCTGCAGCCATTATTTTTATGTGCGCATCTGCTGAAATGAACCGGGTGCCTTTTTTACCGCATTTATTCGCACAGTCAAACACTGCGTAATGCTCTTCCCTTAAATGCGGTGCGCCTTCAACTGTCATAGTACCGCAAACGTAATCGTTTGCAGCATCTATTTCATCTTTAGTGAAGCCAAGTGATTTAAGTATATTAAAATGATAGTCATCAAGCTGTTCATCGGTGAAACCAAGGGTATCTTTGCAGAACTCAGCCCCCAGTGTGTATTTATTGAACACAAAATTGATATCAAACGCTGATGGCAGAGATTTTTCAACCTGCGCAAGCACATCTGAAGTAAAGCCCTTTTCAGCAAGTGACTGCGGATTGATGCCCGGGCATCCAATAATAGAACCGTGGCCCGTGCAGTATTTAACTATATCGTGAATTTCATTATCATTGTAGCCAAGCTTTTTAAGTGCCGGGGGTACTGATTCATTGATAATTTTAAAATAACCGCCTCCGGCAAGCTTTTTGAACTTAACCAGCGCAAAATCAGGCTCAACGCCGGTTGTATCACAATCCATTACCAGTCCAATTGTGCCTGTTGGGGCTATTACAGTAACCTGCGCGTTGCGGTAGCCGTAACGCTCGCCAAGATCAAGCGCCATATCGCTGTCTTCCCTGGCAGCGTGCAGAAGCGGCTCAGGGCAGTATCTTTTGTTTATCCCAACAGGAGTTATGGATAGACCCTCGTACTCTTCATTGGGAACGTTATAAGCAGCCCTGCGGTGATTCCTGATAACCCTCAGCATGTTCTGCTCGTTTTCCTTGTACCTCGGGAATGTGCCAAGCTCTCTTGCCATTTCTGCAGATGTAGCGTATGAACGCATATGCAGAATTGAAGTCAATGCGCCTGTAATAGCAAGTGCTTCCTGTGAATCATACGGAATACCCTGCATCATAAGCAAAGCGCCCAGGTTCGCATAACCCAAGCCAAGTGTACGGTAATCATATGAAAGCTTCGCAATTTCTTTGCTGGGGAACTGCGCCATAAGAACGCTTATTTCAAGAACAATTGTCCACAATTTTACGGCGTGGCGGTAGGTTTCTATATTAAACTCAGCTTTTTCAGCGTCATAAAACTTTACCAGGTTTAAGCTGGCAAGGTTACATGCTGTATCATCAAGGAACATATATTCACTGCAGGGATTTGAAGCTTTAATTTCTCCGCCTGCGGGGCAAGTATGCCACTCATTAATAGTAGTATGGTACTGCATTCCGGGGTCAGCGCTTGCCCATGCGCTGAAAGCGATCTGCTCCCACAGGTCGCGTGCTTTGAGTTTTTTGCATGCAACGGGGTCTCTGCCTTCTTTTTTAGCTTTGCTAAGCTCAACTCTCCAGTAAAGATTCCACATTCCGTCATTTTCAACGGCTTTCATGAACTCGTTGGTAGCCCTTACACTATTATTGCTGTTTTGCCCTGAAACTGTCAGGTAAGCTTCGCTGTTCCAGTCAGTATCATAAGTGGGAATATGCACTTCTTTCACACCAAGCTTAGCCAGGTGAATAACTCTTTCAATATAATTTTCGGGTATAAGCGATTTTCTTGCGTCACTAATTGCCTTAGCAAGATGTTTGTTCTGTTTCCTGTCAAACGGGTCGTTTTCGGGGTGAACTTCAAAACACGCTTTGATTACATTGTTTAAGTGAATGTTCAGCAATTTTGAGCCTGTTACAAGATCAGCAACTTTCTGCTCTTCAACAACTTTCCAGTTGATGTATTCTTCAATATCCGGATGATCGAGATCAAGTGTAACCATCTTTGCAGCGCGGCGCGTTGTGCCGCCTGATTTAATAGCACCGGCAGATCTATCGCCAATTTTCAGGAACGACATTAAGCCTGATGATTTTCCGCCACCGCTTAGCGGTTCGTTAGAACCTCTTAAATTCGAAAAATTTGAACCTGTACCTGAGCCGTATTTGAAAAGTCTTGCTTCGCGAACCCAAAGATCCATAATGCCGCCTTCGTTTACAAGGTCATCACTTACTGACTGGATAAAACATGCATGCGGCTGCGGATGTGTGTATGCATCTTCGGATTTTGCAAGCTCGCCCGTTTTGCCATCTACATAATAGTGGCCCTGTGCGGGTCCCGAAATACCATAAGCCCAATTCAGGCCGGTATTGAACCATTGCGGTGAATTAGGGGCCGCCATTTGCTGAGCAAGCATATAACAATGCTCATTATAGAACGCCAAAGCGTCATTTTCTGTGTTAAAATAGCCATATTTCCATCCCCAATAGGTCCAGCAGCCCGCCAAACGGTTAAAAACCTGGCGGCTGTCTGTTTCTGAAAGATAGCGGTCAGATTCCGGGATATCCTTCATAGCATCCATATCGGGCTCACTTGCCTGCAGCCAAACGGGCACACCTTCTTCATGTACTCTTTTTAATACCCGGGGAATACCCGCCTTGCGGAAATATTTCTGTGATATAATATCGGTTGCTACCTGAGACCAGTGTTTGGGAACGACGATGTCTATCATTTCGAAAACAATAGAGCCGTCCGGATTTCTTATTACAGATGTACGTTTATCAAATTCAATTTTATCATACGGGTTATTGGATTCACCAGCAAACAGTCTGTCTATCTTCATGCGGCAAGTAATTAAAAAATTTTCGGAATTCTTTTATTAAAATTTAACTCATCGTTAACACGGAAGTAACATCTTAATTCTATCTTTTGAATTGGCAGGGGTTTGCTTCTTTTTTTGTACTAAAAAGCTTTCCTTATTTTCACCTTGATTAGCTTTCGTTAACGATTGGAAACAAAATTAATAGAACAAAACTATAAATGCAAATTACATCGTAAGAAAAAAAAATCTCAAAACTCTTGACAAGCCGTAAACCCTCTTGTACAGGCAGTTTCTAAAATCAGGAAAAATTTTGACACCAAAAAAAATTTTTTCGGCAGGGTTTTTGTACCTCCCCGGGGTGGATATTGCTCAAGAAATCACTTGACCTCTCTCGTTTTGATATTAGAAAATATTTTCGTAAAAATAAATGGAGTCCTCAAAAATATTCTTTGAATTTTTACTGATGCTCAGCTGAATACCGCCGAAAAGATCCGCACCGCAATATTCAAAACAAGTTTGCATCTTCACTAAGTGTCATCCGCAAAAAAATTTCTGAAATGAAAAATTATTTTTCACTTAACTCAAAATGAACCAACTACAATAAATAATTTCTGAATTGATCTAAAGCGGCCGGGGTGCATTTTTAAAATGAGAATACTTTCCAAATGCTTTGCCCAGGAAATAAACGACGGGGGTAATGACCCTCTTCACAAAGAATGGTAATTCAGGCAGGTCATACTCTCTTTTATACCTGTGCATAAGGTAAGCCGCGTCAAACAGCGCAGGCTGGTTCCTCCCGGACTTCTTTTGGGCCGCGAAAATGCCCGATAAGAAAAATATTATGGTATTAGCTGGTTTTATGTAGCCTATACAGTGTAATTCTGTGCTGCCTGAATTGACGAAATTGTGAGCAACTCCTCTTTTAAACAATGCGGTATCCCCGGCACGGGCAATTTTAGGTAATTCGCCAAGTACCTGATAAGTCATTTCTCCTGAAATTACGGTAAGTTCTTCATCCTGCATCAAATGAGTGTGCATCAGCGGACCCGCGCCCGGTTTTACATAATTTTCAACGATAAGTTTTTCTTCACCATCTTCAATTTCACATGATTTAAAGATAAGCGTTTCGCCTAAACCGTTTTCTATTACAACAGGATAGTTATATTTCATAATTTACAGGATTTATTAAAAATTCTACAAATATATCATTTAAGGAACTTTGAATCAAACTACCCGTGCAAAAACATAAAAGGCATTCAACTGAATACCTTTTATGTTATACTGCTCATAATCAGACATAAATGCGTAGTTCCAAACATCTGAGACCGTTGCCATCAAAAACTGCCGGCAAATCACATCTATCCATCTTTTATGAAAACCAGCCGGCGACTGTACCAAGTGTATCAGATACAAAATCATTGACATTATCAACTGCATCCTCAACAAGATCCTGCGCCTGCTGTCCTGTTCTTTCAGCGGATTCTTTGATATCTTCGATCGCATTTTCTATACCCATGAACAGATTAATCATCTCCTGTCCGAACCTGTCAAGCATTGAATCAGGGTCATTTGAATCGAGAAAATCTTTTAACCGCTTCCTTAGAATCACTGGATCGGAATCTTCAAACATTCTGTAGAAGAGTTCATTATTTGTCTTTCTTTGCCAATTATTCCAATCTTGCCCGGTAAAGGAACTTAGCGAAGGCAGCGTCGCAGTATCCAGAAGTCTTTCAACATTCAGTATCCCGGCGCCGCTTTCAATGGTTTTCCATCCTGCAGGCACTGTTGCCGTACTTTGAATATGATTCAAAAATAATTCCTGCAGAACTGCCCTGCCGTTCAGCCCGTTTATCAGATTCTGCTTCCCGTAACGCTGAAGCCACAAAGAGGCGGCTCCTGCTGTTAAGGCAGTAGAAAATGAGCAGCCATTGCCTTTACCGTCAATTATCTCACGTCTGTTTGGTGAAGAATCATCCCAGTAAGCTGACCATACTTGTTCTCCGGGCGCGGATATCGCAATTTTTTTATCTTTTACGCAATCTGCCCATGGTCTGTTCTGAACATTTGAAGCTCCAACGGCTATACACTCCGGATAACCGGCCGGGTAAACCAAAAATGGCCAATATTGCCCCGCTGCTGCCACAACAATAGTATTATTATATACTGCGTGAGCTACAACACACTCAAGCACCGGATTTGGATACCCGCCTACGCTGAGAGATATCACATCGGCGTTCTGTTCTGCTGCGTACCAAATTGCCCGCGCAACATCAGTATCCAGGATCAATGCAACCCCGGTCTGGTCAACAGGCTGTTCGTGAATAGTCCTGATTGAGATAATTTTTGCACCCGGGGCTATGCCGGTTAATAGATTGGGATTGTTAGCGTTACCTCTGCTTACGATGATACTTGAAGTTGAGGTTCCGTGGAAGTGAAACGGCATTGTTGAATTCAGCGGTTCTTCAGCAGTATCTTCATTGTTGAACACGTTCCAGTCTTTTGTTAAATCAAAGTTCGGGCTTACCGGATTCGTTTGAATATTCGTAAAATTCAATTCACTGTGCGGTGTCCAGCCGCTATCCGGGTGCGCAATGACTACTCCGCTGCCGCTTATTCCCGGCGGGATGTTTATTGCTTTCATATTGTCCAACATCCAGTTTTTTGGTAAAGTGTTGCTGCCTGAACCAGGTGCGCCCGAAAACAGCTGAAACCTTCTGAATTCAGATGAGGGGTTTACCGTATTTACAGTTCTGATCTCTTTCAGAATATACGCCGCTTCGAACAGGGCTGCAGAGAACCTTGGTTTGGAAGTTCTTCTTTCAAATTGTCTTTCAAATATCGGCAGAGTCAATTGTATGAACTTATGCAGTCCGAATTTTTTTGCACCTTTGAAATCATTTTCTGAACCCGGGAAAAGTCTTGTGAGAGTAAACGGCAGTTTAGGATATTTTTTACCGCGGATATCCAGAAGAGTTTTACTGAGCTTTGCTTTTCCAAAAAATAAGGGTTCCTTAAGCTTTCTGGTCTTTATCCAGTTTTTATGAAGGTCGAAAATATTTGGTTTATAGTTCAGCAGCTCAGGAAAATACCCTGAGAGTTTTGTGCAAAGTTTCCGGTTGATCTCCGCTTCGAGATTTCGCAGCTCTGCAGCGCCTGCACGGTTATTCAGCTCAATTACAAACGAAACATATCTTTCTTCCGGTTTCGGAACAAAGTTCCTTGGTATATCAATTACCGGGGTTGATATTACATTACCTGTTCCCCCGGTATCAGAACCAATTGGAGTGAAACTGATTACATTTGGCATAATTTTAATAGTTTAGATTAATTTAATTTCATTATTCAGCAGCCAGGGTTTATCCGGACATTTTGCAATATATTCCGGTTCATATCCTGTTCTGATATCCCTGAGGAGAAGTTCTGTTTTTGCAAGCTCAAGTGATTTCCCAGGGGGATACCCGCAGAATAAATACCTGTAAAAAAACCCGGGAAACAAGGCTGCTGCTTTATCATCAGCATAGCCATTAAGAGCGATAAGATGTTCTATTTCACTTATGATCGTTTTTGATCTTGCTGATGAAAAACAGGAATTCAAGAACAACAGTTCAACTTCATCTTTTACCATGTTTAGGATTTTCACAAACCTGCTGAAATCAAGCAGCCTGCTTTTGTTGTTACCGGCGTGCAAGATCAGCCCGCGGCTTGTACTCATTCCGCTAAAGTGCACAATTCGCGGATGATATCTGCAGATTTCAAAAAGGATGTCTTCGGGACCTGTATTCCATACGACTTTCAATTCAGCAGAACCTCTCAAAAGTGATTCGTTTAACGAATATTCTATGCCTTTCACTTCCCGGGCAATGTTCAGCTTACTTCCTTTAACAGGATCTGAGGCAAACAATAGTATTTTGAGAGGATTCACCATAAATTTTCAATTTTTCCCCATAAGGAGGCCTAGGCCTCCTTTGCGGAAAAAGAACTTATTTATCTTTTTGGCGGATAAAGTTCAAAGCTTAATTCATCATCAAAAGGCAAGGGTCCTTTTACTTTGTGTTTAGCTTTAACCGTATACCCGCGGTTCATACCGTACATGCATACTGCCGCCAGCACACCCATACCAAGTGCCGCTATCACGCCTATAACAATAGCGGCGGTAATTGCTACAGCTACTTCTCTGTGAGGATTCACCGTTCTTTGAATGGCTGTCCACAATGTTGAAGCTTCTATGCCTTTTAGAACGAGGTTAATTCTCTTTTTTGAGTTTATAGCCCTGTATGCCCTGTTGATCCAGTCGTTTGAGCCAACAATAATATTTACTGTTGCCATTTTTTTTGTTTCCTTTCTTATGTTTGGTTTTTTATTTCGAGGCAAATTTATATTTGCTGTTAAGCCTTCGCAAAGAAAGTATTCACAAGTTGTGAAGAACATTACAATAAAATAGCTTGATTAAATGCTTAAAATCAGTAAAATTACACAGATTTTGGCACTTAGCTGTGAAAGAAAACGGAAAAGTAAATAATGCAAAATTCATCCATAACCAGGATCCTGAAAAATTTCTCAAAGGAAGAGATAAAAGAGTTCGGGAAATTTGTAAATTCACCTTATTTTAATACCAGCGAAGCTACCTCACTGCTTTTTGATGAAATTAAAAAGTACTACCCTCTCTTCAATAAAAAAAATTATTCCAGGGAAACATTGTTCACGGCTGTATACGGCAGCAGGGAGTACAGAGATGACCTCCTGCGTAAGCTGATATCCAACCTGATCATACTTACGGAGGAATTTATTTTTATTAATACTATCAGAAAAGATAATGCATTAAAAAAAATTACGGTACTTGATAATATAAATCAGTATAGTTCTGGGACATCCATTGAGAGCAAACTTAGTGACCTTGAAGCAGCCATAATTCAGAAAGAGATTTACAACAACCATCTAAAAGATAAAGCTGCTCTCAACAGGATCAAATACAATTACTTTGTTAATAACAATTTGTTTAAAGATGCTTCTGAAAGTTTAGGTGATTACGGCGACTACACTATATGCCATTTTTTGCAGACTTTTGCTGATATTTACAAACTGAAAAGCCAGGTAGTATCTTCCTACAAAAAAGAAGTAAGCAATTCTGCATTCGATATTTTTTTCCGAAAGTTTGATCTGGAGGGATTTTCAGCGGAAACGGATCAAAAACAAAACCCTGATTATTTTTCCTTAAGAGAGTCGTACCTTTTTATCAAACTGAACTCTGATCTTGATGATTTCAAGTCTTACAATGAACTTAAGAACCAGCTATATGAAAATATCGGCAGGTATGACCATGCTTACGCCTCGAGAGTAATTACAGCCCTTCTTAATTTCAGGCTCTCAAGGGTGATTCACAAAAAGGATAATGAAAGCTATAAGGAACTGTTCAGCCTGTATAAATTTTCACTGGAGCACGGCAACCTTCTTTCATTTCATAATAAATTCATGAACCTGGTCACTTACAGGAATATTCTTTACATTGCTATAGAAGTTAAAGAGTTTGACTGGATCCGGGGATTTATCGCTGAATACCTGCAGTTTGTGAGGGCTGATAACAAGGATTCACTTGAAAATATCTCGCTTGGAATACTATCGTTTGAAATTTCTGATTTTTCGAAAACTCTTGAATATATTATGAAGGTTAAATATGACCACGAGATTTTCAAGATAGATGTAAAAAATATACTGATGAAGACTTATTATGAGCTCGGTTACTATGAAACAGCGATTTCGGTTATTGATGCCACAAAACATTTGCTTTCAGGGGGGTTGAATATATCAGAAGGTGTAAAAAAGCTGCATCTCACATTCATGAAATTCTACACTGAATTACTTAATATCAGATTGAAATACGATGATTTCAGGCATCACAAACTTATTAAAGAGTTACAGGAAGATGAAAGCGTACTATCCCGCGGGTGGCTGCTTGAAAAGGCAGCGGATTTGGGGAAATAAAAAAGGCATTCACCTGAATGCCTTTTGAATAAATTTTTTCCCTTTATTGCAGAACCGGGAGCTGTACTGATTTTTTCTTTGCCTTTTTCTTTGGCGGTTTATCAATGTTCCTTCCGCGTTTAAGCACAATATGCTCTTCCTGCACATCGGGGTATTCATAAACCTCGTTCTTAAAGTTACGCAGTATAATTTTTTCCTTATCACGGGCAAGCACATACTCTGGCAATAACGGAATTTTCCCGCCGCCTCCCGGCGCATCAATTACAAACTGCGGCACTCCCAGTCCGCTGATATGACCGCGCAGGTTATCCATAATTTCCAAACCTACATCAATAGGTGTTCGGAAGTGGTTTGCGCCCTTAGTGAGATCAGCCTGGTAAATGTAATACGGCCTTACCCTTATAGCAAGCAGTTTTTTCATCAGGTCGCGCATAACTTCGGGGTCATCATTCACTCCTTTAAGCAGAACAGTCTGGCAACCGACCGGCACACCTGAATTTACAAGCATTTCGCATGCTTTTGTGCTCTCGGGCGTAATTTCCCAGGGGTGATTAAAATGCGTATTAACATAGATTGGGTGATATTTCTTCAGCATTTCGCAAAGCTGCGGTGTAACTCTCTGCGGAAGCACGCACGGCATTTTTGTGCCAAGCCTTATTATACTAATATGCGGAATCTGGCGCAGCCTTATGAGTACTTTTTCAAGCATCGCGTCGGTTAGCATCAGCGGGTCGCCGCCTGAGAGTATCACATCGTTGATCTCGGTGTGCTGCTCCAGGTACTGGAATGCCGCTTCAAGCTCGCGCATGTTGATCTTGCTTGAGTCACCAACTTTGCGTTTGCGTGTGCAGAATCTGCAGTACAGGCCGCACTGGCTGGTGGTTAAAAATAAAGCTCTATCCGGGTAACGGTGAGTAATATTAGGAACCGGGCTCATTTCATCTTCATTGAGCGGGTCTTCAGGTGCATCGATGTCGTATAATTCTACTTCATCAGGTACCGCCTGAAGCCAGATTGGATCGCCGGGATAGCGGATGAGGCTGAGGTAGTATGGATTTATCCTCGCCTGGAAAAAATCATCCAGTCTTTCGGCAACTTCTTTTTTGATTCCGAACTGATCGACAAGCTGATCTACTGAGCTGACGCTTTGTTTTAGCAGCTGCTGCCATAGTTCCATAAAATATTAACTCCTTGTTTAGTTTTTGGATTCCTTCCCATTTGCTTCAGGAAAGGTTTCACAGGGCACCGTACTATATTTTCAGGTTACCTTATCTTTAAAGGCTTTCTCTAAAGATATTTGCGGTAAACGTATAAATCATCACCGCTTCTGTAAAAATCTTTTATGATAGTCTGCACATCATAGCCGTTTTTCGTGTAGAACTTCCGTTCATTTTCGTATTCCGGCTTTCCGCTTGTTTCTATCAGTATAATTTTTCCGCCTGCTGCTGCCAGGTCCTCTTCCATATGCTTTACCAGCTTGCTGCCCATCCCCTTGCCGTGAATATTTGGGTCAACAGCTATCCAGTAAAGATCGTAAGTCCAGTCAGTCAGCGGTCTTTTACCGTAACAAATATAACCTGCTGTTTCTTTCGTGTCGTCTGATTCATACACATAAATAATATAATCAGTCTGTTTTTCATCGTTCAGATAAATATCAATAAGCTCAATTGCAACTTTTATTTCATCATCATTAAAATGCTTAGTATCTGTAAGTATCCTCTGAATCTTGTCTCTGTCGCTCTGTATTAACTTCCGTATCATTGACCCTGCCCATCTCTCCCCGAAGGGGAGAGTATATGTAAAAAGACAAAAATTAAAATTATATTCGTGATTCTATCCCCTCCCCTTCGGGGAAGGTAAGCAGCACTAAAGTGCTGCGCGGGTGGAGTCTATTTAACTCCCCACCTCTTTAATGCAAAACCAATTATCTGCTGTATCAAATAGCTGTACTCCCAACCGTGTGCTTTGGCGCTGCGTGTAAAGCCCGTATCTTCAGGTACATCGCTTGCAATATCCGGATTCGGGTTCATTTCAAGCACATACGGCACACCGTCTTTCAATCTCATATCAACTCTTGCGTAATCGGCCGCTCCAAGCAGCTTATATACTCTCTTTGCTGTATCCTGTATAACCTGTACTTCCTTATCTGTTAAGTTCTGCGCTGGACAAACAGCCTTGGTGTTTTCAAATTCAACCGTTTTATACATCCACTTGCTGTTGTAGCTGATAATTTTAGGATAATCAGAAGGAAGTCCCGTGAAATCTATTTCACTTATGGGGAAAGTTATCGGAACATCATTGCCGACCACAGATACATTTATTTCCCTGCCGTCAATGAACTCCTCAACCAAAGCAGGCTGTTTGTGCTCCTCAAGCACGTATTCAATTCTTTTCCTCAGATCAGCTTCATTTGTTACTACCGATTCATTTGTAATACCAATGCTTGCGTCTTCACGTGAAGGCTTTACTATCATCGGGAATTTATGCCCGTTCAAATGAAAACTTGATGTATTTGTAACAAAATGCTTCGCTGTCGGTATCCCGTTCTGGTTTAAAATGGATTTCACCAGCGGCTTATTTAACGCTAAACCAAGTGTAAACGCTCGCGAGCCGGTGTACGGAATCTTCAAAAGCTCAAATAATCCCGCAATGTTCATTTCTTGTGTAGGATCACCATCAACGCTTTCGCATAAATTAAATATTATATCAGGCCTGTTTTCATTCAGCTCTGTTATTAGCTTGTTGATATCAAGCGCTACGGGAACTATTTTTGTGTTATGCTCCAACGGAGCTAACGCCCTTTCAACACTTTTTACTTCATCAAGCACGCCGTACTCGCTCATATCAATAGCATCAGGAAGAGTATCGATATCAACATCGGTGCCTTCGTAAATCGGTCCCTGCGCGTATTGCACAGGGTCATTAAAGATTATCGATATGTTTAATTTTTTATTCATTGACCTCACCCCGTCAGCACCTTTGGCGCTGACTACCCCTCTCCAAAGGAGAGGGGTGAGAGTGTAATTTATTCATTTTTTATATAGATGCTGAAAATTTTCAGCATGACAAAATTCTTTATCACGTTTCACGTTTCACATTTCACGGCCTTAGTCCGTATCTCTTAATCGCCCCATTCAAAACTGTCTGTATAAGCCCGTCATAATCAATGCCAACTTCCCTTGCAGCTTTCGGGAAACATGAATTATCATCGGGATTCGGTAAAATTCCCGGCAATGGATTAATTTCAATTATATACGGATTATCATTCGAGTCACATCTTACATCCATTCTTGCCCAGTCGCGTATCCGCAGTGCATGATATGCCTGCTTGCAGATCTCTTCGATCCGTTTAGTCAGCTTATCGCTTATCTTGGCCGGACATGTAAAAATATCAAGCTTGTTTTCCCTGGTATCAAAGTACCATTTCACCTCATATGAGTAAATTTTGGGAAAATCAGCAGGCAAACAATCCAGATTTATGCCAACGATTGGCAAAACCCGTACATTTTCGCCATTTCCAAGCAATGCTACGGTGAACTCCTGGCCATCCAGAAAATCCTCTATTATAGAGTGCTGGCAGTAATTTTCCTTAATTCTTGATATTTCTCGATTTAGCTCTTCGTTGTTGTAAACCACACTACTATTATAGATACCCTTTGATGAGCCTTCATGCAACGGCTTTACAAATGCGGGATATTTCACCTTTGGGTGACCGTTTACGTGGCTATCAGTAATAAAAAAGCCGGGATTCGGCACTCCATAATAAGTTAATATCTCTTTACATCGTGATTTATCGTGGCAATTTCCAATTGTGATGGGATCGCTTGCAGTGTAGGGTATATTTAGCATTTCAAGCATTGCGGGAATGTGTGATTCGCGCGAAGCGCCGCCGAAACCTTCAGCCATGTTGAAAACGATATCGGGTCTTGTGGAGCGAAGTTTTTCGAAAGCATTTTCGTCTGCTTCAATGCGGATCACTTCGTGGCCCGCTTTTTTTATCGCTGATTCAACCGCGGAAATTGTTTCTTCATCATCCCACTCAGCGTAAACATCGCTCAGGCGATGAGAATAGTTGCTGACTAAATTATCGTCAACATATACTTCGTTCTGAATTTTTTTATCCTGTCCTTCGGATTTTAATTCAGCTTCTTTTTTTATATTGTAAGTAAATCCTACCCGCAAAAAGTGTTTACTTATCTCCTTTATAATTTATGATGAAGCTTTTCTTTATACTTCCAAAAACTTTCTACAAAATTTTTTTACGGTATACATTCATCATTTTTAAATCACTGCAAATATAACATTCTATCACTCATAGTCAATAGGTAAACGCAGAAAAATGAAAAAAAATTTTTAAAAAATAATTTTAGAAAATTATTATCAGCAATATCTTTCAAAGAAAATTCGAGCATAAAAAAATTTACTCATTTAAACTCACTTGAAGAAAATTTAAAGCAGGTTATTTGACATTTGAGCTTTGACATTTGATATTTACCAGCATCAATCTCTCACTTCTCAGTTCTAATTTTGAATTGAACTTACATACAATTAAAAGTATTTTTGCATTCAGAAAGAAAAAAGTATGTTTGATAAATTAGAAAAAGTAAAACAGCGTTACAACGAAATAGCGGAACTGCTGAACAAACCTGAGACCGCAAACGACCAGAAAGAATTTCGCAGGCTTTCGAAGGAATACAGTGACCTGACAGATATTGTTAACGCATATGATGAATACATAAAAGTAAAGGCACAGCTTGAAGAGAACAAAAAGCTGCTGTATGAAACCAATGACGCAGAAATGAAAGAGCTTGCAGCTTCAGAACAAGAAGAACTGCAAAACAGATTTGATAAACTTGAAGCCGAAATAAAGGAACTCCTGGTTCCCAAAGATCCCAACGACAGTAAGAACGCTATGCTTGAGATCCGCGCAGGTACCGGAGGCGATGAAGCCGCGCTGTTTGCCGCTGATCTTTACAGGATGTACACCCGCTTTGCCGAAAGGATCGGCTGGAAGATGGAAATTGTTACTTATAATGAATCATCGGGACTTGGCGGATTAAAAGAAGTAATTGTAAGCGTAACAGGCAAAGATATTTACGGCACACTGAAATATGAAAGCGGCGTTCACCGCGTGCAGCGTGTACCTGAAACTGAAACCCAGGGCAGGGTTCACACATCAGCCGCCTCGGTTGCTGTGCTGCCTGAAGCTGATGAAGTTGATATTGATATAAATCCCGCTGATCTCAAAATTGATGTCTTCCGTTCCGGCGGCGCAGGCGGACAGAATGTAAATAAGGTTGAAACAGCTATCCGCATTACACATATACCTACGGGTGTTGTAGTTCAGTGCCAGGATGAGCGCTCACAGCTTAAGAACAAACAAAAAGCCATGAAAGTACTTCGCTCAAGGCTGCTGGAAGCTGAAATTGAAAAGCACGATAAGGAAACTTCGCAGAAAAGGAAATTGATGGTCGGCTCAGGTGATAGAAGCGATAAGATCCGCACATATAACTTTCCCCAGAACCGTTTGACAGATCACCGCATTGGCTTGACAATGTACAATCTATCGCAGGTGATGGAAGGCGACTTAGCGGAGCTCTTCGAAAAACTCAAAATCGCAGATAGAGCCGAAAAGCTGTCAGAGGAACAATCTTAAAAACATTATGAACAACAAACAATGTCCCAAATGCATGGCGGAAATGAAAAAAGGATTTTTTTATGTCCGCAACAGCGAGCATCCCATATTTTTCAACTATGTTGTATGGGTTGAAGGCGAAAAAAAGGATATAACCAAATTTATGGGCTCTAATAACGGAGTTCAGCAATATCCGGTTACTCCATACAAATGCGCGAACTGCGGATATATTGAGCATTACGCTGACCCAGAGGAAAAATGGAGACATTGAATCAATTGTCAATTATCAATGAGTAATTGACAATATGTATCAATGATTGTAAGTTTTTTTTAACAATTAACAGAATTTCATAATCTATTACCGTTTTTCTGTTTTCTATAAAAGCAAAAATCCCTATATTTGCCGTATTACAGTCCTCTTCAGCAGCACCAAAATAATCTATAATTAATTTAATACTATAAATGAAACGTACTTTAATTGCGCTTCTTGCCTTCATTTTTAATTCGGCATTCCTGCTTGCGCAGGCAAACCTGCCTGCAGGATACTTCTTTAAAACACTGCCCAACGGACTTGATGTGCTGGTAGTGGAAGATAAAAGCGTTCCGATCGCTACAATAGAAATTAATGTGAAAAACGGCGCTTATACCGAATCACCTGAGTACAGCGGACTTTCACACTTCTACGAACATATGTTCTTCAAAGCCAACAAAGATATTCCCTCACAGGAAGCATACATAAACCGTACCAGAGAACTTGGCATTGTGTGGAACGGCACAACATCTACTAACCGCGTGAATTATTTCTTTACGCTGCCTGCAAGCAATCTTGATGACGGCTTAAAGTTCATGAACAGCGCAATACGTTACCCGCTGTTTCTTGAGCAGGAAATGACGAATGAACATCCTGTGGTGAATGGTGAGTTTCAGAGGGGTGAATCAAACCCTGAGTTCAATTTGTATTATGAGTTCCAGGAAAAAATGTGGGGAAAAGATAAAAGCCGCAAAATTCCTATCGGTGATCATGACGTGATACTTTCAGCAACCCCCGAAAAAATGCGGACTATACAGCAGAAGTACTACTGGCCGAATAATTCAATACTGATCATAGCGGGTGATGTGAATCATACCGAAGCTTTTGCCAAAGCAGAAAGTATTTTTGGAGACTGGCAGCCATCAGGATTTGATCCATTCGAAAAGTTTCCAATACCTGAGTTTAAACCCCTGGAGGATAATATATATTTTGTAACAACAAGTGAAATCGCTCAGGCGCCTGTGATTTATATTGGCTGGCACGGTCCCGATACCAGGAATGATGTAAAGGCAACTTATACTGCCGATGTGTTTTCTTATATCGTTAATCTTGAATCATCAAAATTCAGCAAAGAGCTGATTGATGCGGGTCTTGCACTGCAAGCCAGCCTGTACTACGGAACTGATATATATACCGGTCCGATATCACTCAGAATTGTACCTAACCCTATGAAGATAAAGGAGTGCCTGAAGAAGCTTGAAGAGCATATTGCGTTGTGGGATACCGATAAATACTTTACAGATGAACAAATGGAAACGGCAAAAAATCAGATGGCTATCGAGGAAAAATACAGGATGGAACAGACATCGGGATTCTCACACTCCCTGGGTTATAACTGGGCCCTGAAGGATCTTGACTATGGCTTCACATTTATCGAAAACATAAAGAAAACAACCCGCGATGATATTAAAAAATATATCAGGAAATATATTAAGGATAAACCTGCGGTTTACGGAATTCTTCTTTCTACTGAAATGAAAAGCAAACTGAACATAAATAAGTTCGAAGATCTCTTAAACTAAACAAATAAAAGTAGGTTCTAAAAAAATGAAAATGAATAAATTAATAATATCAAAAGCCTTTTATGTAACACTAACAGCAATTCTTTTTTTCTCAGGCTCAGGTCTGTTTTCACAGAACTCGCTCAAAGAAATTGATGTTGACGGCTTTAAGGTAATAATAAAAAATACCGGTAAGGATGTAATAAGCGCAAGACTTTTTGTTACCGGGGGAACCGCAAATTACCCGCTGGATAAACAGGGAATTGAAGCCGTTGCTTACAGTTATATCATAAAAGGCGGCACAACTTCTATGGGCAAAACCGAATTTCTTGCCGCCGCAGAAAAAATGGGTACAACATTCGATAGTGACGCTTCGCTGGATTTCGGCGAGCTGAACATGCAATGTTTAAAGGAATCATGGGATAAATCATGGGTTTTATTCACAGATGCGCTTATGAATCCGGCTTATGACCCAAATGAATTCGCAAACAAAAAGGAACAGTATATTTCATATGCGAGGCAGAATGAAGGTGACCCTGATTCACGTTTGGAAAGAATAACTGTTGAAACAGCGTTCAAAGGAAAAAATTATGAAAAAGATCCCTACGGTAACGAAAACACACTAGCTGCATTGACTCTTGATGATATCAAATCATTTATCACTGCAAATTTATGCAAGCAGCGGGCGTTTTTAGTTGTTGCCGGTAATGTTTCAGAAAGTGATTTGATAGAGAAAGTCAGGTCTACACTGGCGAAGCTGCCGGAAGGGATACCCTCGCCAAAAGAGCAGGTTACAAAAATAGAAAAGCCGGGACAGGATATTGAGTCACGTAAGATATCAACAAATTATCTCTCAGGTATTATGTCAGGTATTCCATGGGATTCCCCTGACGCAGTTGCTATGATGGTAGCTATGAGCATAATGTATGATAAATACTTTGTCGAGCTGCGCTCCAAACGCGGTTTAAGCTACGCGCCTGCGGCATATATGAATGGCGACGCTATTACAAACCCGTTCAGCGTCTTCTATATTACTACCGATAACCCAAAAGAAGCATTAAATGTTATGGTTGATATTATCAATAATGTACGCAAGAACGGATTCACAAATGAGGAATTTGCCCGTTCAAAAAACTCATATCTTACCCGTCACTTCATGAGGCTTGAAACAGCATCAAGCCAGACCCAGAATATAGGAAGATGGAAGCTGCGCGGAAATCTGGATGCTTTTGATAATTTTGAAGCACTTGTGAATGCTGTTACTATACAGGATATAAACCGCGTATTCACAAGCAACACCGGGGATATTAAATGGAATTACCTGGGCGATGAAACAAAAGTATCCCCTGAGGATTTTAAACAGCTTGAAAAAATAGGTTTTTGATATTTTATTTGATTAATAGACACAAAGGCTCAAAGTACTCTAAGAAACACAAAGTTATTTAATACTTTGTATAATATTATTAAATTGTTTTTCTTTGTGAACCTTTTAGCCTTAGAGTCTTTGTGTCTAAATTTCTTATAATGCCAACAAGAAATTTACACTTCTTTTTAAAACCAATCCCTTTAAATTAGTGTTAATATAAATAAAACCAATAAATCTACAAAATGCAAAGAGTAAAATTATTTGAAGCAGCTCATAAAGGTTTGCGTAATGCTCTATCGCAATTTTCATATTTGCTTGGCAAATGTGATTTCAACAACGCGGTTGATATTGCGAAGCTGCACTCGCTTGGAAAAGATCTGTTTATGATGCTGAGTTCTCACGCCAACGATGAAAATTCAATTATACTTGCGGCCCTTGAGGCAAAAGTCCCGGGTTCATCAAAACATGATATGGATGACCACGAAAGGCTTGAGCTTGACCAATCCGCCATAGAAAAAATGCTTGAAGACATCAAAGAGCTGAATACAAAAGGTGTTGATGCATCAGGCTCCGGGGCGGAGCTTTACATGAAGTTCTCAAAGTTCCACGGCGAGTATCTGCTTCATACAGTTGAAGAAGAGACCGATACCCAGCGGCTGCTTTGGGAAAACTTTACTGACCAGGAACTGCACGCGATACGCGGAAAGATAATCGGAAGGTTCACTCCCGAAGCATTTGAAAAATGGCAAAGCTACATTATGCCGGCAATCACTCAAAGCGATCTGCTAATGATGCTGGGCGGTATGAAAGCGAACGCACCTGAGCAGTTCACCAGATTAATGGTTATGGCTGAAAAATTCCTGCCTGCAGAAGATTACACACTATTAAAGGATAGTCTAAAATAAAATGGTTTGTCATACTGTGAGAAAAAGCCATGCTCGCAAAGACGCAGAAACGCAAAGAATAGTAAAAATACGCGTTTATTTTGGGTTTTTCGACAACAAATTAATAATATGAATGAAGCACAGATTATATACGGCTATTAATTAATCTGTTGTTTACTCTTTGTCATACCTGCAAAAGCAGGTATCCAGTCGTATAGTTACTTAAAAGCATTAAGTATGATATGAACAAAATCTAAAATTTAGCATAGAAACAAGTGAATGAAAAAAATCAAATGTTATAGTTCATTTGAAGAGGCAGAAAAAGATGATATTGAATATTATAGCAATCTTGATCCAAATTTGAAAATTGTTGAACTTGAAAAGATTCGGGAGAGTTATTTCAATCTGATTGGATTAAGTGATGAAGATCGTATGATAAAAAAAATTCTTCAAATTGATGATATGAAATTAAATCAAAAATAATATGAACGTAGAAACCATCAAAACCGGCAAATGCCCCGTTTGCGGCTCAGGTGAAGTATATGATAACAGGGATACAAATCCAACCGGTGACAGAAAATATATACCTGTCTCGGCAATGTATAACATTGCTGTTGAAGCATATGTTTGTTTGAACTGCGGATATTTTAAAGAGTTCATAAGGGAAAGTGATATCAGGAACGAAAAACTGAAGGAAAAAGTCAGGAATAAATGGAACAAAACATCAGGCGGGAAAATTGGATGATAAATCATTAAAAATAGAAAAATGCCCTAAGTGTAATTCAGAGGAAGTATATACTGATACCATTTACACAAAAAGCAGCGAGAGGATGATCCTTCCTGTATCAGGTTTTACGCGGATTTACTTTGATATTTACGTTTGCATAAATTGCGGGTACTTTGAGGAGTATGTTGCAGATAAAGACCTGAAGGACGAAAAGAAAATTGATAAGATAAAGAAGAACTGGAAGAGGATGCAGTAAACCATCAAATATTATTGATTTATGCTAACACTAATTAGAATATAGAAAATGCAAAGAAAATTCATTATTTTATTTTATGCACATGAAAATTGAATATATAACAGATGAGAATGGACGGCAGAAATCTGTAATTATTCCTCACAAACAGTGGAAGAACTTTGAAGCTGATTACAACAGGATGAAAAATAAAATAAAAATCCTCACCGGAATTCAGGAAGCTTTGAAAGAAGTTAAACAGATCCAAAATGGTAAGAAAAGAGCAAAAACCTTAAAAGAAACCATAGATGAATTATAAAGTTGTTGTAACCCGTAACTTCGAAAAACAACTTAAAAGACTAATAAAAAAATTCCCTTCATTAAAAAATGACCTCCTAAATTTAGAAAAACAATTGCTCAAGAATCCAAAACTTGGAGTTTCACTTGGCAAAAACGCTTATAAAGTCAGATTAGCGGTCAAAAGTAAAGCAAAAGGCAAAAGCGGAGGAATGAGAGTTATTTCATATTTGGAATTGGATTTAATAATTAACGATCTAACAAACATTTTCCTTCTTTCAATATACGACAAATCAGAAACAGAGAACATCAGTAATTCTGAATTGAAAAATTTAATTGAAAGTAAAGCAGAATAATAATTTGTCAAAACCTCCGTCTTCAGGCATCCCAAAATTAAAACAAGATCCCTTTCTAGCTCTGCGGTATGCGGAGTTCCGCTACTTTTTATTTTCAAATTTTTTCGTAACCGTAGGACTTCTGATCCAGGAAGTTATTATTGGTTATGAGCTGTACCGCCTGACCCACGACCCGCTTGCTATAGGTATGATAGGTCTGGCTGAAGCTATACCGTTTATACTGCTTTCACTATTTGGCGGACATTACTCTGATAAGCTCAAAAAAAAGCATATCATGATGTGGTCACTTGCATTCACAATGCTGGCATCCATTGTGCTGTATATACTCTCTTTCAGTCTGCTTACAGTTGAGCATGCCGAAGAGTTTAAATATGTAATCTGGGGAGTCATATTTTTTATCGGCATCTGCAAAGCATTCTTCTTCCCTGCGTCAACATCGCTTAAGGCATATTTAGTACCAAGGGAGGTTTATGCAAATTCATCTACGTGGAGCTCTTCCTCGTGGCAGACCGGTGTAATCGTCGGTCCCGGTATTTCCGGTTTCCTTTACAGCCTGTTCGGATTTTCAGGCACTCTGCTGTTTGTAATAGGAATAATATTCCTATCAATTATTGCGGTAGCATTGATCAAAAACCGCCCGCCTGATCCGGCTGATGAAGGCTCAATGTTTGAAAAAATAAAAGAGGGCCTGCGTTATACTTATAAAACCAAGATCATATTTTATTCTATTTCGCTTGATATGTTCTCTGTAATGTTTGGCGGCGTGGTTGCAATTCTACCCGTATTCGCAGAAGATATCCTGCATGTTGGTGCTGAAGGACTGGGAATAATGCGTGCGGCACCTTCGATTGGCGCAGTGCTGGTACTTTTTGTGCTTTCAAAGTACTCCCCTATGAAGCGCGCTTGGCGGAATCTTCTATGGGCGGTTGCGGGTTTTGGAATTGCGACACTTGTGTTTGCAATATCCGAAAATTTTATTCTTTCAGTTGCAGCACTTTTTGCCACGGGAGCCTTTGACAGCGTAAGCGTTGTAATTCGCGCAACACTGCTGCAGCTGCTTGTGCCCGATAACATGCGCGGCAGGGTAAATGCCATAAACGGAATATTCCTATCATCATCAAATGAGGTGGGCGCATTTGAATCGGGCCTGGCAGCTAAATTAATGGGTACAGTACCATCGGTAATATTAGGCGGTGCCGTTACAATGATAATTGTAACTTATATATATTTTAAAAGCAAAGATCTGCTGAATAAGGATTTTTCGGGCTAATACTTTATTTATGTTTCCACGCTCATTCTCAAACTCCAGTTTGGGAATGTCTTATGGTGTTTAAACAATTTTTAAAATCTTGTTTTTCAGTGTTTTAACAATCACAATGCTTGAAAGTTAAAAAATATATGTATATATTTATCATATACACAATTCAAATAGACTGTTTTGATCGATTTCGAAAAAATTGAGGGATTCCAATGGGACCGAGGAAATATAGAAAAAAATCCCCGAAAACATGGTATCTCGAACATTGAATCTGAACAGATATTTTTTAATGAACCCTTAATTGTAACCGGTGATATTGTTCATTCTACCACCAAAGAAAAGCGATATTATGCATTAGGAAGAACTGATAGTGAAAAATATCTGTCTGTTGTTTTTACTTTGAGAGAAAATCTTATCAGGATAATTTCAGCGCGAATAATGTCAAAGAAAGAGAAAGAAATATATAATGAAAAAGCTTAAGAAAATCCCCAAATTTAGATCTGAAGCAGAAGAAAGAAATTTCTGGCGCAAAAATGATACTTCGGATTTTATAGACTGGAAAAAGGCAGAAAAAATGTCTTTTCCAAATCTTAAACCATCTGTCAGATCAATTTCATTAAGACTTCCCTTGGCGATGTTAAATGACCTGAAAGTCATCGCAAATAAAAAAGATATACCTTACCAATCGTTGAT
>JBHEKV010000143.1:0-55292 GCA_041859235.1 Ignavibacteria bacterium
TTCCCCCGGGATACGAGCCAAAAGTCTTCGTTTTACCAATAAATGGCATCCTAAGACCGATTGAAAGGATCACAATTTCAAACGATGGTAAAGAAATTTATTATAGTCATTTGAATGGTTATCCGCCCCCTGTATCTAAAATATTTTGTTATAAATATGTTGACAACAGGTGGCAGGGTCCAACAGAACTATTCAGCGGATATGTGGCCCCGGCGCTATCGCCAAATGACAGTGTACTGTTCATGCAGGCAAGTATTACTTATGACAGGGGAGAAACATATTATTCCCGCAGAATCGGTTCAGGCTGGAGCGCTCCGGTGCAGATGTTCCATTTCAGCCAGCAATCTCATTATACACAATCAACAAATCTGAACAACATTTATATTTCCACAAATTTTCCGGGTTCAGCATTAAGGGATGTGGGTAAAATCATTATTTCCGCAATTGATACAACCGTAATGAGTATAGGGCTGCCGGTTAACACAACACTTGATGAAAGCGACTTTTTTATCGCACGGGATGAATCATATATTATTCACGCCAGGCATACAGCCAGTGTTGCCGGTGATCTTCTTATCAGTTATAAGAAAAGCAATGGCACCTGGACAAACCCGAAATCGCTGGGAAGTCATATTAACTACCCTAATCCAACATGGGAATACGGTCCGTTTGTGACACAGGATAACAAATATCTTTTCTTTACGCGCGGAGATAATTCGTGGAATTCATATTTGACCTACTGGTGCAGGATTGGTAACATTATAGACAGTTTAAAGTATACAAATTATGCGCCCTATTTAAGGTATCCGATCCCAAATCAAACTGATACCGCAGGCAAACAGTTCAATTATACTATTCCTGACAGTACATTTTATGATGATGACGGCAATAATACTCTTACATATTCAGCAACTCTCAGCAGCGGTGAACCGCTGCCGGCTTGGCTGAATTTCAATCCGGTTACAAGGACTTTTACCGGAGTTATTGCTCCTGTACAATCTATTAATGTTAAAGTAACAGCAACTGATACTGCAGGTGCAAATGCATCCTGCACTTTTGCGCTGAATATTATTCAGCACATTGGACTTGAACCGATAAATGAAACCGTGCCTAATGAATACAGGCTGATACAGAATTATCCCAATCCGTTCAATCCCTGTACAAGCATTTCGTTTGATATTATTAAGCAGACCCAAACGATATTGAAAGTATATGATGTAACCGGCAGGCTAACAGCTGTACTTGTCAACGAAACATTAAGAGCGGGACACTACAAAGTAGAGCTTAATGCGGGTAACTTAAGCAGCGGGGTGTATTTTTATAAACTTGAAGCGGGAAGTTTCAGTAAAACCAGAAAAATGATCCTGCTGAAGTGAGAATGTAATTATCATTAAAGATTATTTAGCAGGGAAAATTTAAATTGAATTATTAAGAATACTGAAATGAAGATCGAAACCATAAAAAAGAAAAGTTTTGCGTTATCACTGATTGTGTATCCATTAATGCTTTTTACGGGTTTTGTCACTCATCCTGATCTGTTAGCCATGCGTCCCCTTATAACAGCCGGGGATCTGGTTAACAGGTTTCATAATAATACTTTGTATCATGCAGGACATTTAATTGTTACATTTTCGGTTCCTGTAATCATCATTTATTTTCTTGGAGTAATGAATTTATTACAGGGAAAAGGGAAGGCATTTGGATTCTGGGGCGGAGTGATTGGCATTTTTGGCGCCTTTATTTTAGCAGTTGATAAAGGCGCTTTATGCTTAACAATGTCAGCATTTGATACACTTACTGAAGAACAATTTACTGCTTTTGCTCCTTACCTGCAGGTAATTGTATCGAAAAATGGTTTACTATTTATTGTATGGTTGTTGTTTGCGCTTGTAATTGGAGGTATCTTACAAACTATAGGTTTGTTGAGGGAAAAAGTAATTCAGAAATGGCAGGGTATTTTAATTATTACAGGGCTGCTGCTATTTCTGAATCCTGATATTGAATTAATAAGTTCAGTAGGTGCTGCATTGATGTGCATTGCTTATATTCCGTGGGGAATATTGGAATTTAAAAAAACGTAATGCATGTTTATTTTGCAGTAATATAAAAATAAATTGAGTATACAAATGAAAGCTGTTATTTGCACTAAATACGGATCCCCTGAAGTTTTGAAAATAGTAGAAATAGAAAAACCGGTTCCCCAAGATAATGAGATACTGGTAAGAATTAAAGCAACAACTGCTCATATAGGTGATACTAAAATCAGGAGATTACAGCCCGGAATGGGACCGGTAAAAGATTTGCTCTTTAAACCAATGATGCGGTTTATTATTGGTTTCAGGGGTCCAAAGAAAAAAATTCTGGGTATGGAATTTGCCGGTGATGTAGAAGCAGTTGGCAAGAAAGTAACCAAATTTAAACCCGGCGACAAGGTTTTTGCAACAACTGAGTTCAAATTCGGAACGTATGCTGAGTATTGCTGTATTTCTGAAGATGGTGTACTTGCACTAATGCCTCAAAACATGACTTACGAAGAAGCGGCACCGGTATCCAATGCGGGGCTGACTGCTTTGATAAACCTGAGAAAAGCAGATCTACAAAATGGCAGCAAGGTTTTGGTTTATGGTGCTTCGGGGAGTGTAGGCACGTATTCGGTTCAGATTGCTAAACATATGGGTGCAGATGTTACGGGAGTATGCAGTACAGCTAATATAGAGATGGTAAGATCACTGGGCGCAAATATGGTTATTGATTACACAAAGGAAGATTTTACTGAAAGGGCAGAAAAGTATGATGTAATTTTTGATGCTGTTGGAAAAATTAAATATTCAAAACGCAAAAAAGCACTTAACAATAAAGGTGTCTATCTCAGTTCACTTGCATTATCTGGAAATGTTATTTTAAAAGCAGAAGATCTGGAATATCTTAAAGAATTATGCGAGAAGGGGAAATTGAGAACTGTAATAGATAAAGTTTATAGTATTGATGAAATTGTTGAAGCCCACAGGTATGTAGATAAAGGCCATAAGAAGGGGAATGTTGTGATTATTGTGTAATTAGAAAAACTTTGACAAAAATATTACTAAATTTTTAAGATCGTTTCCGCGATGGAATTTAGTCTATTGCAAGCAAAACATAACGATTTCAGTTAGAAAGCTGCTAACCTTGCTATAAATCATATTCTTACCTGTTCCTAATCATAGGATAAATATATTCTAAAAAATAATTTTGTATATAAAGCAATGAAATTGTCTGCTTTTGTAATTCATAAATAGTTGTTTTATAATAATTACAGCTATGAGAAATATTAATATTGAGTTTTTATCTCATCATCCTTCGGCGAATTATTTAAGTCCCTGTAAGATCTGTAAAATAAATATAACACTTCTCCGGCAAGCGGGATTCAAGGAACCTGCCAAAACCATTGTTTAACCTGTCTTAAAATATCTATCCTGCATTTAAAAAACAATTTTTAAGTACGATTTTTATTTCATATTGTAAATTTTGATTCAATATAAAAGTTTGTATTTACAAAATACACATTAACTAAAAAACAATAAACAATAAAATGAAAAAAATTATTACAGTAATTGTTACTTGGATAGTATTATCCGGTATGTTTGTAAATTGTCAATGGGTTCAAATACCAAATGGAATTGGGAATAGCGCATTTATTGGAGGTCTGACAGCCAACGGAAACAATATATTTGCTTCAACATGGGATACTGCCTACGTACCAGGATCAATTTATGTTTCCACGAACAGTGGTAATAACTGGATTGTAAAATTCACTTTAACCAATGACTATGATGTTAACTGTTTGGCATCTATTGGAAATAATATTATTGGTGGTGCTGACAGAAATTTATGGCTATCAACTAATAACGGTACTAATTGGATTATTTCGTTACCCAATAAAGATGTTCTTGGTTTGGGAGTTATCGGAGTTTATGCTTTTGCAGGTACATATTGGTCAGGAACAAATGAACTATTAAGATCGAGTGATAATGGTATAAGCTGGATACATTGTAATTTGAATAAACTGGCATATTGCTTCGCAGGTAATGGTTCATACTTTTTTGCAGGTACTAAAGAAAATGGCGTTTATATATCAAATGATAATGGATTGAACTGGGATGAGGCTGGTTTATTGAACACTGAAGTAAAATCAATTGCTGCACTAAATGGAAAAGTATATGCAGGTACAGAAAACGGCTTGTATGTTACGTCAAATAACGGTGCAAATTGGAACTTAACTACAGTAAATTCCGGGTATGTTTTTTCTATAATTGTCAGCAGTAATAATCTTTTAGCCAGTGTACCACAAATAGGTATCTATCTTTCAACAAATAACGGAGTGAACTGGATCTTAAAAAATGAAGGATTACCAACTAGTTATGGAACGCTCAATTTACTGGAAGCAAATAATTATCTCTTTTTGGGTTCATACGGTAACTCAGTATACAGGAGATCAAGCTCCCAGGTTTTTGGGATTGAACTTATATCCTCGGAAATACCGGTAAAATTCTGTTTGTCTCAAAACTATCCAAACCCGTTCAATCCAACGACAAAAATACGATTTGATGTATCGAAATTTGAAAATGTAACAATTACAGTATTTGATGCGTTAGGAAGGGATCTAGAAACAATTGTAAATCAAACTGTATCACCGGGGATTTATGAAACCGAGTGGAATGGAAGCAAATATCCAAGCGGGGTGTACTTTTACAAATTAATGACAGATAATTTTTCTGCAACAAAAAAAATGGTGTTATTAAAATAATATATTTAATCTAATTGTGCTAAAATAATTAATCATAACAGCAATTATGAAAAAAACAACAAAATTCATTTTGTTATTTATTGCTTTAACAAACTTTCAATTTGCGCAATGGCAAGCTGATGTGCGCTTGACTAATTCCGCAGGATACTCAGTTCCATCACCTAATAATGCAAAATGCATTGCTGTAAATGGAAGTAATATTCATATTGTTTGGGAAGATAATAGGGATGGAAACTATGAAATATATTATAAGAAATCTGGAGATGGAGGAGTTAACTGGGGAACAGACATTAGATTAACGAACAATCTTGCAAATTCATTATATCCGTCAATTGCAGTTTCAGGTAATCAGGTAAATATTGCATGGGAAGATGATCGTGATGGAAACGCAGAAATATATTATAAACGTTCAACAAATAATGGGATTGCCTGGAGTTCTGACATTAGGGTAACAAATAACGATTCAAGTTCAAACCAGCCTTCAATTTCTGTATCAGGTGCTGTCATTCATCTAAGTTGGGAAGAATTTCGTGACGGGAACAATGAAATTTATTACAAACGATCCACAAACGGTGGAATGAACTGGGGTTCAGATTCTCGCCTTACAAATAATACCGCAAGTTCTAATGTGCCCGCAATAGAATGTTCCGGTCTTCAAGTGCATGTAGTTTGGACTGATCTTCGTGACCACAATAATGGTGAGATATATTACAAACGCTCAATCGATGCTGGTTTATCATGGGGTACTGATATGCGCCTTACCAATGTGAGCCCATCAGGTGGTTCCTGGCGTAAGGCTCCAACAATTGCATTAAGTGGGTCCAGGGTTCATCTCATTTGGCTGGATAGACGTGAAGGTGTTGACCAAATCTATTACAAACACTCAACGGATAACGGATTAAACTGGATTGCAGATTCAAAACTAACTTTTTCCGGATTCGGGAAATGGCATCCTTCAATAGCTGTTTCTGATTTTCAGGTTCATGTTGTTTGGGATGATTACAGTGCCGGCAATTCAGAAATATATTACAGATATTCTCCAGACGGTGGAAATATCTGGAATGATTCTGAGAGATTGACAAATAATGTTATGCCCTCTAACAACCCATTTATTGCATTTTCCGGCTCAGTAGTGCACGTCATGTGGAGTGATTATAGGGATGGAAATCAAGAGATCTATTATAAGAACAATCCAACTGGAAATATCGGCATATACAACATTTCTTCCGAAATTCCATCTTCAAATTCACTATCTCAAAATTACCCCAACCCTTTTAACCCAACAACAAGGATAAGATTTGAAATACCGAAAACCGAGAATTTAAAAATTACAGTATTTGATGCATTGGGCAGTGAACTTGAAACGATCGTAAATCAAACTGTAACACCTGGAATATATGAGACCGAGTGGGATGGCAGCAAGTATCCAAGCGGAATGTATTTTTATAAAATTATATGCGGCAATTATACTGAAACAAAAAAGATGATTTTGGTGAAATAGTATTACAAAATTTCAATTTACACATAGCCCGTTCCGAGTTCCCGGGGCGGGCTTTTTTGTATGCAATTTATCATATTACATTACAAATAAACCCTTTAAATTTGTATTATGAAAGCGATTTGTGTTAGCGATATCCACGGAAATGATGTGAAATACAGGAAACTTTGCGCGCATATCAGGCAGGAACTGCCTGAGGCAGTATTTGTGGCAGGCGATATACTCCCCAATTACTACATAACAGATCCTGAAGATTTTATTGATGACACTCTAAAGCCCTTGCTTGATGAACTTAGAGACGAGCTGGCGGAAAGATACCCTCAAATTTTTCTTATTACCGGCAACGATGATGCCGCCATTTGCTGTGAACACCTGGCTTACCTGGAATTAAAAGGACTGATACGTTTTGCGAACAAAATAGTGATCAACCAGCCGGGTTATACTGTTTTAGGGTATCCTTATGTGCCTCCAACTCCGTTTTTGCTGAAGGATTGGGAGAAATATGATGTATCAAGGTACTTGCCAAGAGATACAGTTTCACCTGAAGACGGAATAAGAACTGTTGAAGTACCCGCCAACATAAAAAAATACACTACAATTAAAGATGACCTTAACGAACTTTCCGAAGACGTAACGGATTTCAGCAAGACAATATGCCTTTTCCATTCACCCCCGGTTGAAACAAACCTTGATAAGATCTACGGTAATGGTATAAACGGAGATAAAGAACTCTTAAGTATAGGAAGCTATGCTATCAGGAAATTTATTGAAAAGAATCAGCCGCTTGTTACAATCCACGGGCATATACATGAATCAACTGATATTACGGGTCATTGGCAGGATAAGATCAGGGAAACAATATGTTTTAATGCTGCCAATTCCGGCAGCGAGCTTGCAGTGATAGAGTTTGATACAATGTGTCCGGAAAATGCTAAAAGATCACTGCTGTAATATTAAAAAGCAAGTGATAAGACCTCAGAAGTCTTTAAGACTTCTGAAGACTTATGAACTTTTTCCCTCCCAAACAGGAGTTTGGGAATGAAGTATTACATTCTGTTTTCTAAACTCCGGTTTGGTAAACTAAAAATTACTACTTACCGATCTTAAGCTGTTTAGCCGGGTCTGTAATTGCACCAATTTTGCTGGCAAAGCTTGTACGTTTTTCAATATCATCATCAGTGACGTAATGTATATCCAAAAGCCCATCTGATGTATATCCTGTTTTAAGGTAATTAAGCTCGCTTAAGCACTGGCTCCAGCCGGCAAACCATAGATTCAGTTTTTCAATATCAGCATTTTCATCGATATGTATCAGTAGGTCAATATCGCTTGCGGGTCCCGCGTTTGCGTTTTTGGAACTGCCGAAGATATAGAACCCCTTTACACCGAATTTGTCAGCAGGTATAAGTTCCGCCATTCTTTCCGCCATTTTGTACCGCCATTGCCAGTAATTGCTGGGCTGCCACTCCACATATTCGCTGGTATCAAGCGAAGTAACCTTTGTAGCTTTTGGTTCATCCAGAAAAGCAATTGCCTCTTCAAGCTCCGCATTGATCAGTACCCGCAGTATCTGGCCATCTGTGGCGTGTGTAACATCTATCACTTTTATTGTGTCTTCAAGATGTTTGTATTCAGGTACAAGATGCTCCAGCATATTTTCTGATTTGCGGAAGAACGGTTCATTGAATATGATATCTTCGGCATCAGGATAAAGCGGCAGGTATCTGATAGACGCCTCCACAAGATCCTGGAAAAAATGTGTCCCGAATGAAAGATCAGGGGTATAATTGCCGACCTGTTTGGCTATTTCTATCAGCATTGAGGTGTTATTGATATCTGAATATGTTACATTAACTCCCAATTTTATATCACCACGGCTGCCCCACCTTCCGGGTCCCATTAATATGAATCTTCGCTTGGGCAGGATCTTATTCAGTTTGCCAACCGCTCTGCCTATTTCAACAAGTTCATCCCTTGAACCTATGTTGTAATAATTCTGCGGGTCAACATATACTATGTGTGATATCTCCGGAACTTTTCCGTTTGATACATACTTATTTGCAGTAAATACAACTTTTTTCCTGGGGATATCCCTTGGAATCGGGTCGGGCTGTATTTCTTTTGATTTGGTTTGCGAGCGGCATTGCAGTATATAAAAATCAGTACCGTTTGAGGCGAACTCAATATCAACCGGACTTCTCATTCCTTCCTGGAGCGTATCGAGCAAAAATTTTATTTGCGGCACAAAAACATTGTTTGAAATCAATCCTTCAAATGTAATTATGATATCATCTGTTTCATAATCAGCGCCCATACCCATAGGCTGGGTGATATGGTTATCTTTAACAATCGAGATCATACTCTTAAGCCCAGGATATTTGCTGCCGGTTTCCCGTATGATATTACTTACCTTATGAGTTTCAAATTCATTGGTGTTCAGATCAATTAGATCGATATGCTGGGGTGTGTACTTAATTTTTTCCATGTAAGACACATTGACCCTAAGGTTTGGCTGACCCGGCGCAAGCAAAATAGGGTAATCATCGCCAAGCCTGTCAACAGCCCGTGTACCAAGTCCGGGCACAAGCCTGATGAGACCATCTTCACGTTTGATGCGGGGCGACCAGCGGAATTCATTGTTGCTGAATGCGACGCCTGCATATGCAGGCATAAAATACTTGCCAATTTTAGTGCCAACAACTTCCTGTATCATAATACCCATTTCCTCATGGAAATCAAGCAGGTTCCGCTCCGCGCGGTACTCGATAGGATCAGGGCCAAATGTAGAAGCGTAAACCTCCGATATAGCATCTAACAATGCTGAGAGCCGTTCACTTTTTGTTCCCTGGTTTGCAATAAAAAGACTCTTGTACTTTCCTGAAAAGGCCGCGCCGAACTGATCTTCCAGCAAACTTGAACTTCTGACAACCAGCGGGCACTCGCCAAAATCATCAAGCGCTACTGATACACCGTTAATGAATTCAGAAGTAAAATCTGAGTTCTTAAAGATCTGCACTATGTGCGGATATTCCCTTCTGATCTCTTCTATATCCTTGTACTTCTGTTCAATAACTTCTTCAAGCTCATTGTAGTGCAGAAAATGCATTATACCATCAGATGGAATGAACCATGTCTTGGGTATTCTAATATTCTTAAACTTGTCGGATGATTTTGCTTTTTTCGCAATGATCTTTGATGCCAGGAACATCCCCGCTGATTTACCGCCCAGTTTGCCGTAGCTTTTGGATGGAAGAATGATCCTGTCGGTGAGGTCATAAAAATCATTTATATCTACAAACTCTTTTGCGATGGAGATGAATTCGGTTTGATCTGTAAAGAACCTGCGGATAAGTGAAACTTTCAATCCCTTTTCAATTGAAGGTGAGAGCTCTCCGTTTGAAAGCAGGGGATAGTATTTCCTGAGCGCTTCTGAAATCTCATTCAATGAGGTTTCAAGTGTTTCAACTGCTTTCACCAGGCCGCTGCATTTATCCTCGTATATCCATTTCTGCAGCTTGGCAAGGATCTCATCATCCCGCAGGTTTTCATCAGCAAGTTTTATTACCGACTGTACAAAGGCGGCATTATCAAGTGATTTTTTCTTGAGCGGTTTATTATCCTCAAAAACTGTATCGCCATCTTCATCAACCAGTGACTTTTGTTCAATACCAGCATCTTTCAACAGCTTCTGAGCTTCTTTATTTTCCTGCCAGCATAAATTATGCAGAAGTTTGCGGATAATAGTGTTAAATAAAGGTTTGTCCGTCTTATAAAGCATATCAAGCACTACCTGCCATTTGTGTTTAAGGCTGCCTGTAGAAACATCCCTGATCTCCTGAAGCTCGGAAATAAACGCGAATGTATCTTTATGCAGAATAAAATGACTGAGCCGCTCTGCAATTGTATTAAGTAATTTTCTTTCTTCCTTCAGGAACGGACCTTCGTCGTGATCTCTTACAGGTTTAACATAATAGACTGAAATATGACCGACAACCTCGTCGTTCACTTTTATATCAGCTCTCTGGAACCAGATACTTTCTGAAAAGTGTTCAGTGGTGTATGTGTTTCCTTTGTATTCAAGTTTTACACGTGTAATATCCGGGTACTGCCATCCCGGCGGGATAGCGTCTACAACAAGGCTGAATGCTTCATCGAGGGAAATATCAGAATGATTAAGGGTATCTTCTATCTTATACAGGCAATTCAGTTCTTTTGCTCTTTCTTCAAGCTCTCTTACAAGATGTTCAATTGGCTGTGTTTTTTCGCTCATAATATAGAATTATTTCGGGTTTGAAGAAATTTACTTCAGGAAATTTAACTGAAAATGATATAAAAAAATATAGCCGGGTTCAGGCCCCGGCTATTGAAATTACTGTGTTTACGCTGATCCTACAGCCAGCCTCTATCTTTACATGCGTGTGCAACCTTAGAGATCGAAATCACATAAGCAGCATCCCTCATATACAGTTTGTTCTTAACCGCGGTATCATAAACGGCGTCAAATGCTGATGACATGATATTATCAAGTTTTGTAAGAACTTCTTCTTTTGTCCAGAAATAATTCATGTTAGACTGAACCTGCTCAAAGTAACTGCATGTTACACCGCCGGCGTTTGCAAGAAAATCAGGAATAACAAAAATATCTTTTTTCTGGAATATCTTGTCAGCTTCAGGTGTTGTAGGTCCGTTTGCGCCTTCGGCAACTATTTTTACTGTATCAGCTATCTTAACAGCATTGTCACCGCGTACCTGGTTTTCAAGAGCTGCAGGAATAAGTATATCAACTTTCTGTTCGATCCATACATCACCGGGCAGAATTTCATAGCCCAGTTTTTTCGCTTCGGTTTTATCTATACCGCCGAATTTATCGGTTATCTTCATAAGTTCATCAAAGCTGATACCTGACTCTCTTTTGAATGTGTAAGATGTCTGGTCTTTCTGGTCCCAGCATGATACGCAAATTGCTTTTCCGCCAAGCTGAGTATACAGCTGAAGTGCATACTGAGAAACATTTCCAAATCCCTGGAAAGCAGCGGTGGTTTCTTCGATCTTCAATCCTTTTTTTCTGCAAGCTTCGCGCAAAGTGTAAATTACACCGTATCCTGTGGCTTCAGTCCTTCCCAGCGAGCCGCCCATGCCTACAGGTTTGCCTGTAATAAAGCCCGGGTGCTTTCCGCCGTGGATAACTTCAAATTCATCAAGCATCCATAACATATGCTGAGCGTTTGTCATAACGTCAGGTGCGGGTACGTCGTTTATGGGGCCCACATTCTTTGCAAGCTGCCTTACCCATCCGCGGCAGATCTGCTCCTGCTCGCGCATGCTTAAATTATGCGGGTCGCAAATAACCCCGCCTTTGCCGCCGCCCAAAGGAATACCAACAACTGCGCATTTCCATGTCATCCACATTGCAAGCGCACGTACAGTATCAATTGTTTCCATAGGGTGAAATCTTATTCCGCCTTTTGAAGGTCCGAATGCATCATTATGCTGAACTCTGAATCCTTTGAATATTTTCGTTGTTCCGTCATCCATCTTAACCGGTATTGAAAAATGATATTCGCGCAATGGTTCTCTCAAAAGCTGTCTTGCTGATTCGTCCAATGTCAAAATATCCGCTACTTTATCAAACTGTGCCTGCGCCATCTGGTAGGCGTTAAAATTTTTGTCGCTCATTTTATGACCTCTGTATCTCTATTTTTAGATATCCTATTAATTTTTAAAAAGTAAATATATGTTATTTATAAGTTAAACTTTGTGACTCTATACAAATATCATACTTTTTTTATTAAAAAAAATTGATATAAATCATACATATTCAATTTATTTGTTTTTTTGTTTAGAGGTGAAAATCAGGGTTAGATCAGTCAATTCCGTAGTTTCCGAGGGTCTCTTTTGCCAGCGTAATCACCCTTGTTTTAAGTTCATCAGGTTCAATTACTTTTACCCCTTTGCCCCGGCTTACTATCCATGATGCAAGCTCATCAATTGAGTTTACAGTTGTTTCATAGATGAAATTTCCGTCGGCTGATTCGGTAAAAGTCTCGCTGGTCATTAATTGTTTTGGAAGTATTCTTTCTTTCCATACTGTGGAAAAAAGCAGTTTGATATCTATTTTATCTGTGCCTACCCAGCTTTTCCATGAGAATCTGAAAACATCTTCCAGAATGCTATCAGGTACTTTTGCAAACGATCTTTCTGTGTGACGTGCTTCGAGTATTTTGTTCAGGTGGAATTGCTTGAACTTTCCTTCAGAACATGTCAATACCCGCCAATAATTATCGCTTTGAAATACGAGCACAGGACAAATTTCCCTTCCGAAATCAAGCATCCCGTTATCCTTTTCATAGTCAATAGCAGCTATCAGATTCTTTTCAGCAGCCATCTGCAGGATAACAAAATTGGCAAGTGATTTTTCACCAAGCCTGCTAACCAGCAGTTTGGTTGATTTATCCGCGAAGGCGGGTGACTGGCTGAGTGATGAATACTGACTGATGAGTTCCAGAAGTTTTGGTTCGGGCAGTTTTTTGTTGATGCAGACACCATCCTTTTTGGTTGAATGTATATCAATGCCAATTGAGCGAAGATGCTGAAGATCACGCATTATAGTCAGCTCTTCAACTCCGAAAATATAAGCCAGATCGGCAGACCTCAATATCCCTGAATAATTCTGTGAGAGTATTAATCCTGTAATTTCAAGCTGTCTTTTGAATTTACTTCTGATATCCTGCATGTACGCAAATTAATCATATTAATTATAACTGCAAATAACCTGAATGTGAGATTATTATCCGGTTCAATTAGGATGTATAGTTAGTTTTATCAGTTAGAAAAATTCAAAATTCTATCACAGCATGATAGGAAATTGCCGGAGCGGAAAAGTATGTTGCATTAAATTTCAACTAGAGGAGGAAATTGATCATGAAAAATCAAACTGAAAATCTCAAAGAGAAGCGCGGCATCTGGTACCTGCTTTGGCTTTTTATCGCAGTGGTACTTATATCTGTTATTTCATTGGTAACAACAGCGTACAGCAGCAGTAAGGTTTTGAGTACGCTTCTGGATTCAGTGAACAGCACCGAAACCGTTTATTTTGATTACGGCAAATCTGTTCTTAAGAAGGATGCATTGCCTGTTCTGGACAGGATTGCCGCTGAAATGAAAAAAAGCGGCGAAGTTACTCTTTACATAACCGGGTATACGGATGACAGGGGAGGCGAAGAATTCAACAATGCGCTTTCTCTGGAAAGGGCAAATGCGGTAAAAGAATATCTTATTACCAGGGGAATTTCAGGGGAATATCTTGTGGTTAAAGCTATGGGCAAGAAAGGACCCTTAAACGAAAACAAGACGGAAGAAGAAAGAGCTTTGAACAGGCGAGTAGTGTTTTCTTTTACAGACCCGGGAAAAAACACAGGTAACTACGCAATTGATAAATTCCCTCACAGGAGGTTTTACGCAGAGCCCACACTTGAAAATGATTACATTAACTCATCTGTAAAAGTAATCTCAAGGGAAGAGATAACAGCCGAACTTTCAATAAGGGATTCAGCAGGATTGCCGGTGGATTCAGTTAAAAGCGGGGATATATCAGCGCAGCTGAAGTGGGATAACAACGGAGCGATGGATTCAACCGAAGGTACACCAAGACTTATACCTATAAATGATAAAAGGAAGATAGCGTTTACACTTACAATGGATTACAGCGGCAGTATGTACGGCACAGAAACCCGCAAAAGAGATATTAAAAAAAGCGATAAAATAATAGCAATGGAAAAGGGCGTAGAGCAGTTCATTAAACTTCTGGGAAGCAGAATGTACTGCAAGATAATCAAATTCGGCTCCGATGTTTTACCTCCGTTGAGATACACCGGGTCAAAGGACGTTCTGCTGAAGGCGCTGGAAAATGATTCATACCCCATGGGCGGCACTGCACTGTATTCATCAATCTATACGGCATTGATCGATACAACTTTTCAAAGCAATCCAACTGTGATGAAGACTGTTATAGCTTTCACCGACGGGATGGAAAATTCATCACGAGATATTACGCTTGATTCAATTTATAACAGGTCCGGTTTGACAGGCACAAAAATTTTTACTGTTGGATTGTATAACGATGTTGGCAATTACCGGCCAAATGAATATGAATTAAAAAGAAGAAAATATGATATGCTTTCAATCGCACAGCGTACGGGAGGGTTTTTCTACCAGGCAGATGACCCGGAAGTGCTTAAAAAAATATATGCGGGCATTCTTGACCAGATATTGAAGTCTTATACAGTAAGTATAATATGGAACAGTTCTAAACTTCCCCCAAAGGGAACGCAGGTAAAAGCCGAGTTGAAAGTAAACGTTAACGGAATTGTAAGAGTAATGTACAAAAATTACATCATGGAATGAACAGGATACTTTATCCGAAAGCAGCCTGCTTTAAATGCGGGCTGCTTTTTTAGTTTTATGTAAACAATTATCAGTCGTTGAGTACCAATTTATGTTTGATAGCGTAGTGTGTCAGATCTACATTTGATTTCAGGTCCATTTTTTCAAGGATCCTGGAGCGGTAAGTGCTGATAGTTTTTACGCTCAACGAGAACTTTTCAGCAATCTGAGTAAGCGAGTAGCCTGAAGCCAGCAGGCATAACACCTGGAATTCTCTTTCTGAAAGTTCGTCATGTGGTTCTTTGCTCGCGTCTTTGTTCACAGAAAAAATCAGAGTTTCGGCGAGAGAACTGCTGATATACTTGCCTCCGGCAATTACTTTCTTTATAGCCCTGATAAGTTCTCCGGGGACGCTATCTTTGTTAAGATAGCCATCAGCACCGGTTTTGATAGCTCTTACGGCTATTTCCTCTTCGGGATGCATTGAAAGAATGAGTATTTTAAGTTCAGGCTTAAGCTGCCTTATTTCAATCAGGCAATCCAGCCCGCTCTTGCCGGGCATTGTGATATCCAGAATGAGAAGATCCCACTCCTGTTTATCAAGCTGGCTGAATATCTCATCGCTGTTTGACGCTTCGCCCAGCACCTGCATATCTTTTTCATCAGAAAGTATCTGTTTGATTCCGCGTCTTACTACGGAATGGTCATCTGCTATTAATATCTTTATCATATATTATTAATTGAATTTTTGGTTAAGCGGAACTCTTAACACAATTTCTGTCCCTTTGTTTTCAGCAGACCTGATGGCCAGAGTTCCGTGGATCACATCGGCGCGTTCCTGCATACTTATGAGTCCAAGTGATTTTGTCTCTCTTATTTTATTTTCAAGATTAAAGCCGGTACCGTTATCCTTTACGCTCAGTATCAATTGATCTTTTTCCAATGCTATGTTTACTTCAACTTTCGTACATTTTGAGTGACGTGTAATGTTTGTTAATGCTTCCTGGAATATCCTGAATACAGTAATAGAGCCCGTACTATCCAGCTTCACAGGCAGGTCAGGCATGTTCAATATAGTTTCAATTCCTGACCTTTTCCTGAAGTCTTTCAGAAGGCTTTCAATAGCCGGTAATATCCCCAGCTGGTCAAGCAGTCTGGGTCTTAGATCTGAAGAGATCTTTCTGACTGTTCCTATTGTATTTTCTACTATGCCTGAAAGATTATACATCCTTTCTACTATATCAGGATCGCTTGCGTGCTTTTTGCTTATCCACATTATTTCAAGGTTTATAGCCGTCAATGATTGTCCAAGCTCGTCATGTATTTCCCTGGCTATTCTTACATTTTGTTCTTCCTTAATTGATTCCATCTTCTTGTTAAGCTCCCGCAGTTGTCTGCCTTTTTGCACAAGCTCTTCTTTCGATTTCTTGTGCTCGCCAATTTCATTTACAAGTTCGGCAGTGCGCTGTTTGATCAGTTCTTCCTGGTTATCCCTAAGCAGCCTAAGCTTTGAAATAAGGAGCGTAACTATTGTAAAAAAGCCCAGTCTTACTATGGTACTCCAGTAGTTAAGTACGAAATTCGTTATATCTCTAAAACCGTTGGAATCCATATAGAACCAAATGACGGCGCATGCAAAAGAGAACAGCAATCCATAGAACTTGTTCGTATTCCAGGTGACAAAGGCAATTGGTATCAGGTAAAAAATAGAGAATGATACTTCGTTGGTAGTATAATAATCAATAACCGCTACAAGCGCAACAAGAGCTACTCCAATAAGCAGTTTTGTAAGTAAACCGGCAGATTTCAAAAAATCACTTATCAACGGGCTGTAATTAGTTCTTGTTTATTCCATGCAGCAAAACCTGAATTTTCCATAATATACAATCTTGTATTGAAAAAAGAATGATAAATAGTAAAGGTGAATCTAACGTAATTTATTAACAGATTTTTGACAGAATCCAGATCGGATTGTAAGTATTATTTACCACCCAAATAGATACTCATCTTTTATTTTTGAACTGGAAAGTTCATCTTTGACCATTGTTCAAATCCCCCGATTATATAATGAATTTGAGGGAAACGCAGTTCTTTCATTAATTCAAATGCCATTGCGCCCTTCCTTCCGTTCTGGTCAATGATGATATATCTTTTGCTGCGTTCCAGGTTACCAACCATATCGGGAAAATCCGGCTTACTGAAATCCAGATTAACGGAATTTTCGATCCTCAACGAATCAAATTCCCGCTTTGACCTTATATCAAGCAGTACAACATCCTCATCATCTCTGTGATTTTCAAGGAAAACAGCTGCTTCTTCGACAGTTATCTTATCGCTTCTGAGCGATGGAAACAGGTATTCGCAGCCCTGCGCAAAAACCGGCAGTACTGAAAGTATGATCAGCAGGATTTGTTTTTGAAACGGGTTATGCAGAAAACTCATACTGTGAAGCGGTGATTTTTTCATGGGAAAGTTTTCCTTTATCCAAAAATACTCAAAAAATGGTTAAAATTCAAAAAAATAAGCGATATTTTGTATACCTGAATGTAATTAAATTCACTACAACGGTTTAATATATATAACTATATTTTTGCGGCAGCTTAAAGTGTTATGTTTGTATAGAAAGATTAGTTAGATAGTTAGATAGTTAGTTAGATAGTTCGTTAGATAGTTTCAAAATGGTTAATTAGATATACCCTTATGATTTTCAGGTTTCACCCCGGGATTGAATATTACCCTTATGACAAGAAACAGGAACCCTTATGAGAGCACAAAGAGAGCCCTTATGAGTATAAAAAGAACCCTTATGAAAAGCAGTAGTAAAACCCCTATGAAATATGAAGGACCCTTACGAAAGATTTGGATTACCCTTACGGATAGATAGCGCTGCCCTTATAAATAAATAGATTGGTTTAAGCCGGTTGTAATTGGGAATGAGCACCCTAAACAACCGGTTTGTTTTTTTGGTAACTCCCCGTATCCTTTTTTCCGGAAATCTCCGGTTTACACTTAAAAAATTCAGAAAACAGAAATCTGTATAATTTCATATGATTTATGCATAAATTTATAGATGAAAAGGAAAGTAAACTTGGGAATCCTTGGGTGCGGTTCAATTTTCAGATCCATGCACCTGCCTTCTCTTCTGAAGCTGGCTGATAAATTTAATATTGTATCCGTATATGATAATGACAGCCGTGCTCTTAAACTTGCTTTGCGTTCACTTCCCCGGGGTTTGAACTTAAGATTTTCTGCGGGCCCTGAAGAAATACTGAGTGATACTTCGATTGCCGCAATTGCCGTTTTGACAAGTACATCGGCACATGTAAAATACACACTGCAGGCCCTCAAGAACAAAAAGCATGTATTTCTCGAAAAGCCCGCAGCTGTCCTTCCGCGTGATGTTAAACGGATCATTGCCGCTGAAAAAAAATACCGCCGGTATGTTCAGGTTGGTATGGTTTTAAGATACAGCTCTTTTTATAAGGAGATGTGCCGGATAATAGATTCCGGAAAATACGGAAAAGTGTTGTGGATGAACTGGCTGGAAACCAGGCCATTTGATCCTATGTTATGGCGGTATATAAATTCTAAGACCGAAGGTGATGCGATCATTCACGATAAGGCAGTACACCAGATAAATCTTTTTAACAGGTTTGCCGGCTCTAAACCCGCTGAAGCGGCGGCTTTTGGCGGACAGTATCTCATCAATCCGCGTACTTACACCAGGGTGAGGGCATTTAGAAATGTGGTAAAATTAAAAGGTGATTCAAATGATAACCTTATGGCCATCATAAAATACAAGAACGGAGTAAAAGCTTCTATTACTGTGTCATATGTAAGTCCGCATGCGCGTGAATCACGCTGGATCATTCAGCTTGAAAAAGCGAAGATTGTTGCTCACTTTGAAACATTCGCCAGGGCAGGTATGAGATCAAAACACAAATGGAAAGGGAATCCTTCGAGTATCTATATATTTGCAGATAACAGGAAATACCCTGTAGCATGGAAGTACCCGATGAGCTACCCTCCGGATGATGCCAATCTTGCGTTTTACGATGAATATCCTGATGAACCAATGCACCCGGGTTCAGGCGGGCAGTGGAAAGAGTTTTATGAAACAGTGACACGGGGTGTGAAACCTGAAAGCAGTACCCTTGTGGCATTAGAGGATATAATTGTTGCAAAAGCTATTGATGATGCAATAAAGAAGAAAAAAGTAGTTAAGATCTCAAGTTGATTTTTTTTTGACTTCAAAAGTCTTAAAGACTTTTGAAGTCTTATAATTAAATAATGGAAGAAAAAAATATATATCATATTTATAATCGCGGAAATAATAAAGAAAACATCTTCTTTGAAGAAAGAAATTACCAATTTTTTCTACAGAGATTCAGATACTATTTGGAGGATCATGTAAAAGTGTATGCATATTGCCTCATGCCTAATCATTTTCATATTTTGCTGGAAGTGAAAACAGACGGTGATAAGAACAATACAAAGAGACATGAAAACGAACTGTCACCAATGGAAAAAGCATTTAAGGGATTTTTCATGTCTTATTCAAAGGCAATCAACAAGGCGTATAACAGAACAGGGAGCTTATTTCAAAAGAAATTTAAAAGAAAAATTATTCATGGTAGCAATTATATTAATATTATTGTAGCGTATATTCATTTAAACCCAGTAAGGTCAGGTTTGGTAGAATCTCCTGAATTATGGCCGTTTAGTTCATATAGATACTTTAATAGTGATCAAACCAATATGCTGAATATAGATAAGAATGAAGTGATTGGCTGGTTCAACGGTATGAATAATTTTCTAGATTTTCATAAAATATACAGAGATTTCCAAATAGAAAGAGATTATTTGTATAGGGAATAATGGGTTTAGTGCAGGAATGATAAAACTTCAAAAGTCTTAAAGACTTTTGAAGTTAGGTTTCATAAATAGATATATTTAGAGTAAAATTAGTTTTTGTAAAAAAAAGAGTATATGAACATATATAAATCGATATATTTTTTTAAGAAAGCTGCGATTTGGAAAGTCTTTTTAATTACAGTTCATTTGTTTTTGGGGAGTATTAACTGTAACAGCAATACTTTGGGAGAAGTTAACAAAGCATTTTATGTAAAATTCCGCCTGGGAAACGAAGTGCTGCTTGATATGGCGGCTGAATTCAAAGATAAGAGAATAGGGGTTTTGAGCAATCAGACAGGCATTTTGCCTGACGGCACACATATAATAGATGCGCTTGTAAGCAAAGGAGTTAATGTTGTAAAAATATTTTCTCCTGAGCATGGAATAAGAGGCGACGAAAATTATTCAGAAGTTGATGAAAAGACCGGAATACAGATCGTATCTTTATATAACGGAAAAGTAAAGCCATCTCAAAGTGATCTTACTGATGTTGATGTACTTATTTATGACATACAGGATGTTGGGGCAAGGTTTTATACTTATACATCAACGCTTTATTATGCAATAGAGGCTGCCGCAGAAAGCAATACTGGGCTCATTGTTTGCGACAGGCCTATGATAGTTAATCCGGACTATACCGGCGGATTTATGCTTGAAGAAAGTTATTCATCATTTGTCGGAAAGATCCCTGCCCCGCAGGCATACGGATTAACCTGCGGTGAGCTTGCAGCCTACCTTAACGGCAGAGTTTTCGGGAGCCGAAGCAATCTGAAAATAATTAAAATGGATGGATATTCACGCAAAACAGAATATACCTCACTTGGCTTAACCTGGATAAAGCCTTCTCCGAGTATGTTTTATCCGTCAACAGCTGTTTGTTACCTTGCAACATGCCTTCTTGAAGGCACAAATGTTTCAGAGGGGAGGGGTACTGATAAGCCTTTTGAATATTTTGGTGCACCCTGGGTTAACAGTGATGCTGTTATAGCGGAGCTTAATTCATATGGTCTTGAAGGCGTGAAGTTTGAGACTGCAGCATTTACTCCCTCTGAAAAAATTTCCGCATACCCGCCAAAGTTCTTTAACCAAGAGTGCAGCGGGGTATATATTAATATAACGGATAAATATAAGTTCAATGCCGCGGAGTGCGGTACAGCGATACTAATAGCATTGTATAAAAGCTGCCCTGAATTCAAATTCAACAAGGATAATTTTATTGATAAGCTGGCAGGTACTGATAAGATGAGGAAAATGATATTGAGCGGAAGCTCAGTTGATGAAATTCGTGCCGCCTGGTCAGACGGCTTAAGCGAATACAATAAAGTAAGGGCTGAATTCCTTTTATATAATTAGCTTATACGGATTATTGAACGTATCATTAAACAAATACACTGTCCCGCTCTGGCAAAGGGTGATTTTTACATTTGTAATGTTTATTGTTACCGCCGCAGGATTTGTAATTGTCTACGGTTTTTGGGTTGGTATGGCGGGCTGGGCAGATATGAAGCCTTCCGATGCTGATACTGCTGAAAGATTTTATTTAACTTATGTATGGGGTGGATTACTGGTTTTATGTTTGATCATCCCTGTTGTTATATCTTTAGCCAGAACCCGCTGGCTTGTTAAATTGATAAGCTGGCTTATGAGCTTTGTTATTGCTTTTGCCGGCTGGGTTATGTGGTTTGCAATTATTGAAATGACTTCTAAATAATATTATATATATGCTGCAGGAAGAACTGAAATCAATATTCAAGAAACATAAAAGTGATAATGAAATATACCATGATCTTGCTCAGTACCACGTGCGAGAGATACTACTGATCACTTCATTGTATGACGCTTTTATACTTGAAGAAGAGGAAAAGCTAAATGAAAAGATCTTTGGCGAGTATTACGGACTTGATCTGTCGAATGTCCCAAGGATAACCAATGCATCTGATGAAAACGAAGCCGAAAGCCTGCTTAAGCAAAAGTACTTTGATTTTGTTATAATCACTATGCGTACGCAGAACCTTTCGCCGTTCGAGCTTGCACAAAGGCTGAAAAGCATAAAACCCGACCTTCCTATTTTCCTGCTATTATATGATAACAGTGATATTGTTCTTGTAAATCAGATGCGGGACAAGATAGAAATATTTGAAAAAGTATTCGTTTGGAACCGCGAAACGAAGATCTTCCTTGCTATCATAAAGTACTTTGAAGACAAAAAGAACTGCGCAAATGATACAGAAGTAGGGCTGGTAAGAGTTATTCTTCTGGTTGAAAACTCTATAAGGTATTACTCACGCTACTTACCAATATTGTATACCGAGATCATAAAGCAAACTCAGCGGCTGATAACCAAAGATAATCTTGATGGTGTGAAAAAAATACTGCGCATGCGCGCGCGCCCTAAAGTTCTGCTTGCAGTAAATTACGAAGAAGCAATTGAGTTATATGAAAAATTCAAGACTACAATTCTTTGCGTCATATCGGATGTAAAGTTTCCTTATGAAGGCAGGATAAATGAGGAAGCCGGGATAAAGCTGCTGCAGAAAATAAAGACCGATGATTTTGATCTGCCTTTTCTGCTGCAGTCATCTGAAAGTACTTTTGCTGAAACCGCGATCCTGAACGATGCAACATTTATCAATAAAAATTCCGAGACTCTTTCTGATGACCTTCGTGATTTTATTCTTGATAACCTTGGATTTGGTGATTTTATCTTTCGTGACCGTTCAGGTGCGGAAATAGCCCGCGCGTCATCAATTGATGAGTTCAAGCATCAGCTTAAAAAGGTACCGGCTGAATCTGTCCTGTATCACGGCAGCAGGAACCATTTTTCAGCCTGGCTTATGGCCAGGGGCGAAATTCAGATCGCTGAGCATCTTGAAAAGCTAAAGGTAACGGATTTTTCCGGGGCGGATGCAATAAGAGATTATATTATAAAAACAACCAAGAACGTAGAGACAACTGTATCGCGGGGCGGTGTAGTGGATTTCAGCCCAAAGTTCCTTGATGAAGATAACCTGATATTAAGACTGGCACCTGGCTCATTTGGCGGAAAGGGCAGGGGGATAGCATTTATTAATACGCTATTGCAAACCAAAGAGCTCTTCAGCGGAATTGAAAATGTATCTATTAAGATCCCAAAAACTGCAATTATTGGCGCAGAAGAGTATGAGAATTTCATAAACAGGCATGACCTTTACGGAATTCATATGGATCACAGTTTTGATGAAGTTAAAGAGATATTTCTATCCAAAACTCTTTCGGAAGAACTGGTTTCGAAGCTGAGGGTATATCTTGACAGAGTAACAACTCCGCTGGCAGTGAGATCTTCGGGGATGTTTGAGGATTCAATTTCCGAGTCGTTTTCGGGAATTTACCAGACCTTCCTCATTCCGAATAACCATGAAAACCTTAATGACAGACTGAAGAACCTGACTGACGCGATAAAGCTTGTTTATGCTTCAATATATTCCAAACATGCCCGCAGTTATTTTGAAGCGATCAATTACAGAATAGATGATGAGCGTATGGCTGTGGTTCTCCAGGAAATTGTGGGAATTAAATATGAAGATTTGTTCTTCCCTCATATTTCGGGAGTTGCGCAGTCATATAATTTCTACCCAATTGCGCGGTTCAAACCGGAAGACGGTATATGCATATCAGCTGTTGGTTTGGGCAAGTACGTCATAGATGCCGAAAAGGCATTTCGTTTCTGCCCAAGGTACCCCAAAATTGATATTGTTGATCCTGAAACTCAGCTGAGAGATACGCAGTCATTTTTCTACGCTATTGATATGGGGCGCGGAATTTCTAATCTTGCACAGGGAGAGGATATTACACTCAAAAGGGTCGAGATCGCTGACGCTGAATCGCTTGGTGTACTTGATGATGTTGTATCTGTATACGACCCGCAGGATAACAAAGTGAAGGTAGGATTGAATTATAAGGGTCCACGGATAGTTAACTTTGCAGGGATATTGAAGTATGATCTATTCCCGTTTGCAAAAGTTCTAAGCAGGCTGCTTGAAATTATAGAAAGCTCAATGGGACTTCCGGTTGAAATTGAATTTGCTGTAAATCTGGATGAGAACAATCCGGGGTTTTATATACTTCAGCTTAAGCCGCTTATTAGAAGCAGTGAGTTCTTTACTATTGAAGAAGATGAAATAGATAAGGATAACCTGATATTATACACTGAGCGCGGTATGGGTAACGGCAAAGTAGAGAGCATTACTGATATAATATATGCAGTCCCGGAGCTTTTTAACAAGGCAAAGACCGAACAAATGGCTTTGGAAGTTGAAAAGCTTAATGTAATGATGAAGCTTGCCAAAAGAAATTACGTGCTTATTGGGCCCGGAAGGTGGGGCACCCGTGACCGCTGGCTTGGAATTCCTGTTCAATGGCCGCAGATATCGAATGCGAAGGTAATAGTTGAAACTGACCTTGATGATTTTAAGGTCGATGCATCGCTGGGTTCGCATTTTTTCCATAACATAACTTCTATGAATATCGGTTACCTGACTGTACACCAGTCAAACGGGCGTGACTTCATAGACTGGGATTATTTGCGCTCAATTACCCCGGAAAATACCACTGAACATTTTATACATTTGCATCTTGATAAGCCTGTGAACATACTGATGGACGGGAAAAAGAGCATTAGTTTGATTGAGAAGTGAAGTTTTATTAGCCGGATGGCCCCGGGTCATCCGGTGATTTCAAACCACTGAATTACTCTTACTTTGAAAAATAAATGAAATTTGGGTATATGGACGATATATTATTTTTGAGCTGTAATAATTAATCAATAAAATGATTATTTTATATATTAAATTTCTTAAAATTACCATTTCACAAATCCAAATAAATGTCCCCGGAAATTTTATTAAAAGTATTAGGAAAAACTACACCATGAAATTAATTTGCAGCAGTAATAAAATGAAAATAATATTAACACTATTAAACATTATGATATTATTGCTGCTGCCGGAAAAAAATAACCTTAATGCCCAAACGAGCTTTTTCTGGCAGCATCCCTTACCGACTGGCAACCAGCTGGAAGCTGTTAAATTTATTAACCAGCAGACAGGAATTGCCGTTGGTGCCGCAGGCACAATAATGAGAACTTCGAACGGCGGGCTGAACTGGACAGTGCAGCAATCACCCGTGTACGCCTATCTTTGGGATGTGACATATGTTAATGTTAATACATGGATCGCAGTTGGTGTAGATGTATCTTCAGGTAACAACGGAATAATACTGCGTTCAACCGATACCGGGATCAGCTGGGTAATTGTTCAGAATCAGGGCGGCGCGAATTATAAAGGAGTCGATTTCCCGAGTCCGAGTGCGGGATATGTTGTTGGCGCCGGAACAATACATAAATCAACTGACCAGGGAGCAACATGGGTACTACAGCCAACTGGTGTTGGCAATTTTTATACTGTAGATTTCTACGATGACATGTTTGGCGCAGCAGGCGGGATCAACAGTCTTAGAATTACCACAAACGGCGGTGAAAACTGGATAGCGCAAAATGGAGTGATTGAAAATATTTTAGACCTTTGTGCAGGGATTTCATATGTTGCACCCCAAACCATTGTTGGTGTAGTTGGTTCATACCCGTCATATTTTATTCGTACGACAAATGGGGGGCAAAACTGGTCAAATTATCAGAATTTTCTGAACTTAAATGGTGAAATAATCCGTGACATGGAAATGATAAATAATACCGGATTTATTGTTTCCAATAATGGAAGAATACTGAAGACAATAAACGGTGGATTGAACTGGACAATGGATACTACTTTTATACTACCCTTTCCAAGAGGATTATTGTTCATGAGTGTAAATATGCTAGATGAAAGTGCTGTATATTTAGCAGGCGCAGGTGGAGCAGTACTTAAGAGCAGTAATTCCGGCCTGAACTGGAATTATTTAACAGGGTACCAAACAGCACTCAGAAGTATTCAATTTCTCAATGTGAATGCAGGATATGCTTCTGGAGATGGCGGGATAATTTTTAAAACAACAAACTCTGGCAATAACTGGCAGAAAATAAACTCTGGTTTTGTTAAAAATCTTTATTCACTTTATTTTACAGATGTAAACACCGGCTATGCGGCAGGTGATAGCGGTACTGTGATTAAAACTTCTAATGGCGGTGTGAACTGGGCAGTTCAATCCACCGGAACGGATAAAAACCTGCTATCAATTGTTTTTACAAATTCAAATATTGGTTATGCAACTGGTGGCGAAATGAATAACGGTCAGGGAGTGATACTGAAAACAACCAATGGGGGTGAAAACTGGTTTACGCAGTTAAGCGGTTCTTCAATGAACTTTACTTCCTTATTTTTTCTTAATACAGATACTGGTTTTGCAGTTACCACCTCCAATTTGTATAAAACCAATAATGGCGGTGCAAACTGGAATGTCATAAGCGGAGTTGAAGGCTATGATATATATTTTACGAATAATTTGACCGGTTATGCAATGGGTTCAAATTCAAATGTTTATAAAACAATTAATGGCGGCAACAACTGGAATGTTACAAGTACAGGAATAATTGAAGCGTTTTTTACTATTCAATTTTTTGGAGATTTTGGTATTGCGGCAGGTAATAATGGCAGAATAATGAGAACGACGAATGGTGGAGTAAACTGGTCAGAAATACCCAGGATTACGGAAAATCGTTTACAATCTGTATATTTTACTGACGAAAACACAGGTTATATTGCAGGTTATTTTGGCGCTATAATCAAAACCACTAATGGTGGATTATCTTTCCTTCAGTCAAACAATGAGATAATACCTAAGAGTTACCTGCTTCAACAGAACTATCCCAACCCGTTTAATCCTTCTACAAAAATAAAATTTGAGATACCTATAAATCATACAAGCAGTCTCTCAAGCGTAAAACTCATTGTTTTTGATTTGCAGGGTAAGGAGATTACCCGTCTTATTGATGAAGAATTAAGTGCAGGAGCTTATGAAGTATCATTTGATGGTGGATTACTTTCATCGGGAGTGTATTTTTATAGAATTGAAGCTGATAATTTTTCTGAAACAAAAAAAATGATGCTTATAAAATAAATAACTGATCGATTGTGTTTTAATTTTCACCCGTTCTATTCCGGATAGATATTTAAAAACAGGCATTGAGATAACAGATAACCTTGGTCAGTTTGCTCCAGATGCATATTTATTAACGAACAAAACTAAAAAAATGCACAAAATATCAATAATAACATTATATTTAATTTTATCTGTTTCCACTATTTATTCCCAATTGCCGGATTCTTATCCTTTTGAAACATACTTAGATGCAAATGAGAATCTTTATGTTTCAGGGGAACTTGATGATAACATCGCAATATGGAAATTCAGTTCATCAGGTACTCCATTAATGTTTAAAACATATATAAACGGTGGTATATCAAAAGGCATGGATATTGTAACAAATATTAATGGTTCAAAAATATATACCGCAGGTTATTTCTTTAATAGCTCTACTGGAAATTATGATATCCAAATATTGAAATATCAGGATGATGGTTTTGGGGGTGTTCTAGTCTGGCACCGCGAATACGGCACCGCACTTGGTGATGATAAAGCTTTCGGTATAGCTATTGATGGTGATGAGAATATTTTTGTTTGCGGCTATGTAACAAATTTTGATATGACAACTGATTATATCACGCTTAAATACAACAGCGATGGTGATATGATTTGGGAAAGAAAGTACGAAACACCGGGAAATGAAGTTGCAACGGACATTCTGACAGATAATGCTTATGTTTATGTGATCGGCTATAAAGATGAAATTCCCGATGGTTTAGGCAGCGGTTTGCCAACTAAAGATGTGATGCTGTTAACTTACCTTATTGATGATCCAATACCAACCCCGACCATAATCAGCCTCCCGGGCAGTACAGAGATACCAACATCATTCAAGATAGCAGAATTGGCCCCAATGACTTTTCCGCCGATAGTTTCCAAAGTAATAGTCACTGGAATCCAGGAAAAAGTAATAGGCAGGCTTTGGGACAAAAATTATTTTATTGCTTACTATGACAGGAACATTAACGGCACTGAGAATATTGTTGGCTGGAGCAGAGACTGGGGTAGTTATCCATTTGATGATATCGCTACCGATGTTACAACAGATAATTCCGGAAATGTTGTTGTAACGGGCTATTTTGATAATTCCGGAAATGACGATTTCGGCACTCTAAAATTCGATAAGACAAATAATTCTATTATCTGGGGTCCTATCGTTCATGATATTCTAAGCGGGGAGGACAGGGCGTCATCTATATTCAGGAATAATAATACATATGCAGTTTCCGGATACAGTCAATACAGCTCAACCAACAGCTATATTACAAAAAAGTTCACTGAAATAAACTCACAGTTCGAAGAAACCTGGTCCAGCTCTTATATACCTGAGTTTTCAGAGAATGAAAACTGGCAGGTTTATACTGATTTTTCGACAGATTCTTATGTGCTCTCAGATGAGAGTGTTATTACCGTTACTTTTGCCTGGAATGAAGAATTGGCTTCTTATTCGATCATTAAATATGATTCATCCGGTCAGCAATTGTATACAATTGAGCCTGGTTCATTTGCTCCGGGTGGAAAATCGCAAAGAAACATTGAAAATTCAGAAACTGAAAAATTTGAACTTAAGCATAATTTCCCAAACCCGTTCAACCCGGTAACAATGATAAGTTACAGCATTCCTGAACAAAGTTTTGTAACTTTAAAAGTTTACGATCTGCTGGGAAGAGAAGTGGCCCAGTTGGTGAGCACAATGCAATCCGCCGGAAACTATACCAAACAGTTTGATGCCGGTAAACTTGCAAGCGGTATGTATATTTATAGGCTGACCGCGACTAACAGCAGCCACAGATATGAAAAAACAGAAAAAATGACATTGATCAAGTAGAAAAAAGAATTCAGCAGCCGTGCAGATTACTGCGTATAAAAACCTTACGGGCTGCGCCGCGTTCCTTAAAATTAAAAACGATCAATTTCCTGTATCAGCAGTCATGCAGTTTACTGCATAAAAAACCTTAAAAGGCTGCTGTATCAGGGTATAGAAAGTATAATCATAAACCTTTTAAAATAAAAAATCATGAGAAATAGATTCACAAAATTCATAGCGATAAGATCTACCAATGATACAGAACAGACACTGGCTTACAGCGAGATCTCAGGAAGGCTTTTTGTACCCAACGGACAGCCTACATTATTTAACGATCTTAATGATGTTAAAGGGGCGATAAGAAGGACAAAAGGATACCAGAAGAAAGAAAGTCCCGCAGCCGCGAGAAAAACCAAATATATGGTATACAAATTAAATTTCAGACTGCTGGATTAATCATTGTGCCTTGCGGCAAGCTCCGAAATTTTTTCGGTGAACCATATCCTTTCGGGAACAAATGTTTTTTCCCTGTCAAGCAATTCAATATATTTCTGAAGTTCGAAATTACTCTTAGCTCTTACTTTCAGAAGGTATTTGAAATACTTTACAAGCATCTTTACATTGTGTATTTGCTGGTTATTAAGGGCATTGTTCCTGTAGGCAAAATGTTTAATGCTGTCTAATGAATATTTCATTCCCTCAAAGTCGCCTAATTCATATAATGTCTTCAGCAGAATGGTTTTAGCATTGATATAGTAATTGGGTGTTCTGTATTCAACATTATTCAAATGTTTAAGTGAAATTTCATATTGTGATGAGTAGAAATGCAGCTTAGCCATACTTAAATTATAAACATCATCATGATATTCGGGTTCAATTTCTGTTTTGTATTTTTCTATGAATTTTTCCAGCCAGATGAAATCTTTGGCCCACACTGCGGCAATAACAATGTTATTAAAAACGGAATGAGGTATGTATCTTTCGCTTTTGATAACGCCTCTTCGCTCCATTTGTTTATATACTTCAAAAAGTTTAGGGCGAAAGCTCAGATCGCCTGTGTTAATCCTGTTCCAATAGTAAGATGCTAAGTAAGTGTAGTAATAACTTAATCTTACATTATCGAATTTCTTTTCATTTTTCTTTATATATCCGGCAAGTTCCTTTATGTATTGCTGATCGCTTTCATGCAGTGTTGCCATTACTGTAAGATAAATTATGTACAGGCCGGGATGTTCTCTGGAAATTAAAGCTTTATTTTCCTCTGCATATTTCAGGGTTTCGTCAAAAAACCTGATCTCAGAACTGAATTTATCTTTGTTCATTACATTGTGCAGCAATATGTCCCTGATCAGGTTCAGTTTGCTGTACACAAAATGCATATCCATATTGAACGATGCTTTTTCAAGGCCTTTTGGGGAAGGACTTTTCAGTCTGTTGTATCCTTCGTAGTATTGAAGTAATTCTATCCTTGAAAGGCTTCTGTAATAAGGGTCCTCTTTAAAGTATTGTGAAGAAAGTTTCCTGCTGTACTGCCTGTATGCAGCGGAAAAATCATCCTGCAAGCCCTTTTCCTGCATAATTTCAAGCATGTTTGTTTCAATAGAAAAAGGATCAAGTTTTTCGATTCCCGAATAGCCGAGAAATCTTTCCGTCAATTTCTTCAGATCAGAAATGATTTTTCTGAAACGCGTATCATTGTACTTTTCACCGGGATATAACCCGGAAAAAACTTTTTGTTTATCCAGTTCTTCATCCGCTGAATTTTTCAACAGTTCAAACAGCTCAACGGGTTTCCGGGACGTATTAAAATACGGGGAGTTAATGAACTGCTCGAACCTTATCAGTTCCTCTCCCGAGAGATTTTTCAATAAATTTATCATTGTAAGGAATTAAGATCCTGGATTACGCAGTATATTGAGTATTTTTGCTTGCATAAAACAATATTACAACAAGAAAAACACAAAATCAATGATTTGTACGATAATTATTAATACCGTATCAAAGCATTTCCTGCCAATTACTGTAATATAAAAACAGATCCACAATAAGGGCAGTTTTTACGGGACAGGGAGCGGGTTGACATAGTGGCTGCAAATTTATCTCAATGATACCATGAACGGATCTGAAATGATATTGCCATATTCACCTGCAATGTAAACTTCAGCCGTTTCGTTACCTTCCGTTAATATCAGAATGTAACCGTTAATTGCACTAACCTGGTTTACCAGCGAAACATCATTCTTTTCCATAACTGTTCCAAAATAATAGATTACGCCTGAAGAAGTTTTTAGTGAGACCTCTTTAAGCCAGTAGCGGTTCTTTTCCAGCGGAATTATTTTTTGACCTGCCAGTATTTCTCTGTGGCCGTCTGTGTTAAGATCAACAGTTAGATTTGAAACACTTTCTTTTATGGAGGTGGTTTCTATTCGTAAGATATATCTTTCGGGATCTTTGAATTCCGTAGTACCTGAATTTGCAGAAATACCGTTAGCGTATTGTGCGAATAATGCAGAAGTACTTAGCAAAATGAAAATGATGATTTTCATACTGAATCCTTTCCAAGTGTTTTTATAAATATAATTCAATTTCCGTGCCGGAAAAAATAGCCGATTAACTTTGTTTTTTGGTATTTAAGTAATATGGTATGTCATTATTGACAGAATTTGATTGATTCTGACAAATGTGAATTCCAATTTTAGGAAAACTCTGCATAAATTCTCAATAATTGGTATACTTATTTGGCACAGAAATTGTGAATAATATATTAATAAACTAAACTGTTTTTTCAAAATAAATTATTAAAGGAGAAATCATCATGCTTTGGACAATTGCAATAATATTACTTGTACTCTGGCTTTTAGGAATGGTAAGCTCATATACAATGGGCGGCTTTATTCACATATTAATTGTGCTGGCTGTAGTAGCGGTACTTATAAGGCTTATACAGGGAAGAAATCCGGTGGCATAAAAATATTGAAGTGAGGGGTCTGTACTTTTATTTCCTTGGAGCGTTGTTAGTTAACAACGCTCTCTGTTGTTTTTTGTATCATCTCCGTAAGGAAGCAGAAATTGAGATCAATCTGTAATATTAGATTGGGTATCGGTATTTTACTCAACCTGAAGTTCCTGTCTTATCCTGTACATGCGGTGCAGTGCTGTAAGCCAGCTTATGGTTGATTCTGCCCCCTGATTTTGGTTTGTAATTGCAGTTGTTAAACCATCAAAACATCCGCCGGTTGTAAAATCATATAAAGGTTCCTGCCTGTCATTGTTGCCAAGAAACCAGCTGAAAGCAACACCTATTTTGTTGATCCATTCCATGTCTTCAGATATCAGATATGCCTGGTAACAGGCGTCAATTATTGAAGCTATTTCAACCGGCTGCTGATCAAATTTTGCCTTTTCTTTACCTTTAAAGTACCAGCCATCATTGCCAATCAGCGAAATATAGTTCTTTTCTTTATCGTTAATTATATCATACATCCAATTGAGCGATTCCAGGCCGTTGTATAGATAATTGCTGTTCTTAAAATATATACCTCCCATAAGCAATGCCTGGGATAGACGCGCATTATCGTAAGTTAAAAATCCTTCAAACCATTTCCATTCACTGTTTGAATGCTGAACATAAGATTCATTAAGTCTCTCGAGAAATTTTCTGCATATTCTCTTGACATCTCGCGCCCCGGAAAATCTTTGCAGGTAGAAAATACATCCCATAATGATATGTGCAATTGATCTGAGAGAAGAAAACTTTTCCATGTTCTTTAATGTTGAATCAAACAGCATCTTGCACAATGCAAGATGCGAATGATTTTCGGCATTCTTGATAAAATACCCCAGTACAAATATGGTCCTTCCGTTTGAATCCTCTGAGCCGGCTTCTTCGAGCCATTTCCTGTCATAGCTCATAAAATTTCTGAATAAACCGGTTTTTTTGTTATAAGCATAATGTATAAATGATAGATAAGTGTATAACAACTGGTCAGCAACAGGGTCATGGAAGAGGTACTTATTCATGATAACAACAAGCAGCGCACGGCTGTTATCATCAATACAGTAACCTTCATTCCTGTTGGGAATAGAAAAAACCGAATGCTGCAGAATGCCTGTTGTATCAGTAATATTGCGTAAATGTGCAAGATTAACCTCAGGTAATGATGGTATCATCTTGTACTTGGGAGAAGGTACAAGACTTGAGGAATTTATTGTGTACTCAGCCGCAGCCTGCTGAAAAATTTCATAGTATTTCCTGGCTACTTCATCCCATATCATTTTTCGGCCTGCTTCGTATGCATTCCGGCGAAGCCTGTTGCGTTTGTTTTCATCATCCAGCAGCTCTTTAACTGCATCAGAAAGTGACTCAACATTATGGGGCTCGTAGAGAATACCTTTGTCATCTTTCAATAATTCTTCCGCGTACCAGTAGGGGGTAGAAATGACCGCTTTACCTGATGCAAGAGCGTAGGTCAGTGTTCCCGAAACGATCTGCTCCATGTTGTGGTAAGGTGATATATAAATATCACTCATCAGCAGAAACTCCAGAAGTTCTTCAGTATCCACGAATCGGTTTATAAATATTACATTGTTTTCCAAACCGTGTTTTTTCACAAGGTTTTCCAGGCTGTTTCGGTAGGACTCGCCGTACTGCTTTTTTACATGCGGGTGCGTGGCACCCAAAATGATGTAAGCAACATCGGGGTTGGTCTTTACAACTTCGGCAAGGGCATTAATAACATCTTCAACACCTTTGCCGGGGCTGAGTAACCCGAATGTCAACAGAACTTTTTTTTCAGTTAACTGGAATTTATCCTTATAATATGTTGTATCCAGGAACTGAACATCATGCGCACCATGCGGAATAAATCTGATCTTTTCGGGGGAAATACCATAAATATCTGAAAGCATAGCAAATGCTTTTTCTGATTGCACAACCATGTATGATGAATACCTGTTAATTTCCCGAATTACTTTTAGCTGGTCTTCATTGGGATGCTCAAGCACAGTATGCAAAGTTGTTACCACAGGTTTTTTCAGGTTTTCCAGAAGATACAATATATGCGAGCCTGCTTCGCCGCCGTAGAGACCGAACTCATGCTGCAGGTTAATAATATCTCTGTTAGATAAATTCAGATAGTATGCAGCCTCTTTGAAATCATTGATGCTTTTATCTTTAATTTCGAATTTTACTTCCTGCGAATATTTATATCCTTCCGGGATATCATTAAGGGCAGTAATATTTGATTTGATAATAGAACCATTTTCAATCTTGTTGAATGAAGCAGCAAGATCATTTGTAAATGTTGCTATACCGCATTGCCTCGGAATAAATGAGGATATAAATGAAACTCCGAATATTTTGCTCATTTTATTTATTATGTTTCCTTATAAATCCCAATATCTCATTCAAAGAAGCGGTTGCGATAGCCATTGTTGTATCGGCCGCACCATAATACATTATTAATTCATCGCCTTTTAATACGACGCCGCAAGGGAAAGTTACATCGGGTACATCGCCAATCCTTTCATAATATTCATTCGGTCCAAATACCCATTCGTCGCTCCTTGCTATTACTTTGCTCGGGTCATCCAGATCCAGCAGGGCTAATCCCAGCCTGTAAATTGAACCTGCAGCAGTAGTCTTAACGCCGTGATATATTATTAACCAGCCTTCAGATGTTTCGATTGGCTGCGGTCCAAGACCTACTTTATACGCATCCCACCAGCTTCCTTTTCTGGCAGGCAGCAGAATTGCGCTATCTCCCCAATGTTTAAGGTCAGGTGAATACGAGATCCAAATATGAGCTCCCAGAAGATAGCTTGTTGGTGATGGCCTGTGTATCAGGACATACCGTCCATTGAATTTCCGGGGGAATAATGAAGCATCCTTGTCATCAGGGGGCATAACTACTCCATAACGCCTGAAACCCTTAAAATCTTCTGTCGTTGCCAAAGATACTAACGGTCCGCTTTGAGAAAACGAAGTATATACAACAGCAAATTTGCCTTCTTCTTCCAGTTTTACAATTCTCGGGTCCTCAATTCCATACAGCTCTTCCGGAAATTCATCCGGTTTGGGCTCCAGTGTAGGAACCGGGTCAATTTTCCAGTTAGTATAACCATCCTTGCTTTCTACCCTGCAAAGATGAGAAAAACCTCTCATGTCTTCTATCCTGACAAGCAGCAATACTTTTTTATCATAGATCGTTGCTCCCGCATTGAATACAGAATTTACTTTGTATGGCCACATAGCTGGCGTAAGTACAGGATTATTTTTGTAGCGCTTAAATAATTCACTTTCCTGATAGATTGTTTTAGAACCCATGATAGATCTCCTTATTTACGGTTATCGAAATAGAATTTACAGTCAGTGCCGGCCGTTCCCTTTCTTGCCGTATCTCCTGGATGTTATGTATATCCAGTATGCGTAACCGCCCCATGCCCCGAGACCTATGATTACTGCCATTACTATGAATTCCATTTTGCCCTCGATTCTGTTATTTTATTAATCCTGCTGAGTACATCAATTATACTTCCATACAATAATTTCCCAAGTCAATTGGTTTTTCTGATCTTTGAGCTGTCATTCTGAAAATATTGATCAATCCTTCTTTATCCTGCGCAAGCGCATCTGCAATAGCGTCTGATTTCTTTGAATATTTAAAATCTTCCACATATTCTTTTTTTATGAATTCATTCTGGGGAACTATTTCGGAATTGAGTATTTTCAAATGTCCCGTCTTTATCCACATTTTTTCCCACCATTCAAGTGAATGCACAAAATACCATTTATCCTGGTAATGCTCCCGCATAAATTCCGGCAATTCCGCAAGAAAGTTAATTTCCTTGCTGAAGCAAATATCAACAATACCAATAGTACCGCCCGGTTTCAGGAATTGAGAAATATACGGAGTAAACTTTTCATCAGTTCCAAAGTACATGTAAGAATCAACTGATACGATTGCATCGAAAAAGTGAGCCGGAAACGGCAGTTCTTTTGCATTAAGTTTTAATGGATAGACACTGTGTTCACAGTTCATTTCTTTAATGCGCTGGTAGTTTTCTGAAGGTGCGATATATTGATCTATTGCCCACACTTCAACACCAAATTCCTTTGCCAGGAATATTGCGCTGGCAGATTTTCCGCAGCCAAGATCAAGTACCCTCATTCCTTCTTTAAAATCCATTATTTCGCATAAACTTTCCAGGTTATATAATACATTTTCACCCAGAGAATTTTTCTTAATCCATGATTTATCGTAAGCTGCGCTTAACGGGAACAGCATATTTCTAAAAGAGCCAGATTCGTTTTTCATATTTACTCCGGTTATAGATGGACCTATTTATCCTGAAGATCATGTTCTTCCCTTAAAGGAATGTCACCGATGATCTTTGCAAGTTTGGGGTCAGCATAAGCACCGTATGAATCAACTAAAACTCCTTTTGTACCGTCTTTTGCAGTAATGGCATAGATGATCGCGTTATCTGAAGGATTTGAATCTCCCTCATATCTTTCGGTTTTTTCAATGATAAGTTCATCCGGTTCATACTTTCCGCCATGGGCATCACAGTACAATTCTTCATTCTTAATTATGAAGTCATGAATATAGCCCTCTTCTCGTAAGGATTCAATTATTTCTATTACTGATTTCATTAATTTGTACATAAATTCCTTTCCGGTTTAATTTAATCACCAACCAATACTATTATTGCCGCAAATACATATACAACTGTGAGAACATAGACTAAAAAGTTTTTCATTTTCTGTTTCTCCTTAAATGGAATTTGAGTATTATTTCTCTACAATACTGATTCCTCCGTCAGTTTCAAATACAGCTTCTTCAACTTTTTTAATATCTTTAACTCCTTTATTTCTTAAGGCTTCATCTAATTCATCCTGTGTAAGCTTTTCTTCCTTCATCCTTGTACGCATCACTCTTCCATTTTTCACTATTACCACCGGGCTGCCTTCGAGAAATTTTCTTAAAAATTTAGATTTATACACAATCCTTTCAATAATAAAATTCATTAATGCCAATGTAAGAACACAAATTACCGCAGATAAGAAAGCATTTTCCTGCGGTATCAAGGAACCGATCGCTTCACCTATTAAAATTATCAGAACAAGATCTCCAAGGGACATTTCAGCCAGTCCTTTTTTGCCCAGCAATCTTAAGCAAAATATGATCAATATGTATAATGCGGCGCTGCCGCCTGCCACTTCCAGTAATTCCATCATTTCCGTTTAGTTGCGGTTTCACCTTTTCTACGCCTGGTTTTGTTAACTGTAGCCATGGCAATTCTTTTTGCTGTTTTTGAAGTCTTTCCTTCCTTTTTTTCTGATTCAAGGATATGTTGATACTGTCTTTTTCTTTTTTCCGGCAGCTCCTGCATTCGTTTTTCAGCACCTTTACGCCTCCCGGCAGCAACTTCTGATCTTTTCGCAGTTGGCCCGGAGCTTTTCTTTCTTACTGATTTAGTTGAAGTATTTCGTTTTTTTGCAGGCAATGTTTTTCTATCTGCTTTTTTAAAACCGGCCTGCCGCTTATCGCGGCAGACCAATGGGGTAAATTATGATTTTGGAGCTGTTATTCTGCTTTATTCTTCAGTTTCAGCGGGTTCCAATGCTTCAGCATTCAGTTCTTCCGCCAGAGCGTTCAGCTTTTCATCTGCAGCACTTTCTTCCTGTTGTGATTCTTCGAGAAGCTCCTCAACTTCGCTGTACCCGCAAAGTCTTGCGTATGTTTTTGCACATCCATATGAAGCTATTTCGTAATGCTCTACTTTCTGGGCAGCAGCTATCAGGGCAACATCTCGTACTTCCGGAGTGCAGTCTTCTTCAAGTATTTCTTTACCTTCTTCCACAAGCCCTTCCATTGCTTTACATTTCTTACCCGCCAGAGATCTTCCGGCAAGTTTAGATATTTTCTCAAGCCTTTCAACCTGGCCTTCGGTTTCTTTTAGGTGATCTTCGAATGCCTCTCTTAATTCATCTGAATTTGCTGCCTTCGCCATTTTTGGAAGCGCTTTTGTGAGCTGTTTTTCTGCACTGTAGAGATCTTTTAATTCTTCAATTAAAAAATCTTCCAGAGATTTCATCTTAGCCATCTTGTATTTCCTCTTATTTTTTAAAGTTTATGGTTTTAAAGCTTTAATACTGTTTTTCTGTTTTCGGGTTTTTCCTGTTCACGTCATCACGCTTTTTTTCATCAATTGAGTGCGTATAATTATCTTTCCTTATTTTACCGCCAACATTTTCACCTTCGTTTTTTTCATATGTTTCAGTTTTAGGCCGGTCCAGTATTGAATCATCCCTGGTATCTTTAAGCTTTGCAGCCTTATCAACATTCTGCTTTGCACCATTCGGGTTTTCACCCTGCTGATTATTTGCTTCATTCATCTTATCCTGCTGCCAGTCCGCATCCTTTGTCTTCGGATCAGTTGTATCATCTCTTTCCAGTCTTTCACTTTCATTACCGCGTTTTTCTTTTCTTGCCGGCTCAGTAGTGTTGTTTACATCAAAACCGGTTCGTTTTTCGTTACTCTTGTTTTCTTTATATGTTTCGGTGACTTCGGGCTTTAAACCTGTCTGCCCTGTGTTCTTTTCCGGTTTTTCGCCGTTAATGCCTGTAGTAATATCATCATTCTTTTTTTCAGGAATTGGCAAATCTACTTCCTGAGTTCTGTCGTTTTCGTTCCTTGTATTTTGATTATTTTTTTCCTGATCGTTTTGATCTGTTCCGTAGTTTTTTCCTGAGGGGTTTTTTATCTGTGTCATAGCGGTATCTCCTTTTGTTGTGTAAATTATTAGATACTTATACTGTATCAAATTTCGTGCCAAAAAATATTACGCTTATCATTGTAATTTTTAAGATTAATGCGGAGAGGTAATGACATTTATGTCAAAAAAAAAGCAGGCTAATGCCTGCTTTTTTTTCAAAATTCATTTTTATTCAAATTTCCATGACTTGATGACTTTTACACATTTTTCATCTCTGCCATTGGTTTTATCTTTGCCTGTGTATGGATTATCAAGCTCTTTAGTATCAGAAAGCCAGAATATTCCATCAGCAAGGGCATTGCAGTTCAGTTTATAGATCGTTCGTTTATCAAGTCCAAACTGTTTCACAAGGCTTTCCATCGAACCTGAAAGTTCTGTGAATTTCTTTCTCTGTTCAGATAGAAGTGCGGCCGCAGTGAACTCCCCAGTTATTCTTTTGGTACCTCCGAGCCATAATTTCCAATTCCTGTCCATTTCTGCAGCGGGTGCATATGTTTGGGTATTTTTTAATATTTTACTCAGTTCATCGGCGCTTTCTCTTGCTCCCGATGTATCATCATCGGCAAGATCATCTTTAATGTCTTCATATTTGTCAAAAATGTCATTAAGTGCTGACCTGAATTCCTTACTTTTCAATGCCGCACCGTTAATAGTTTCTACGGGAGCATTATTGAACAATGAGTCATTATTCAGCTTAGTGTTAATAACTGTATCCAGCTCATGCCCCAGTTTCTGTGAAGCAGAATCAATAGTTTGCTTAACTTCTTTTCTGTCCTCTTTAGTACAGGAAACAAAGATAAAAATAGAAATTAATCCCGAAATGATCAGCAAATGTTTTAACATGATTTGAACCTCCTCTTTCTACAGGAGAAAATGCTGCAAACATCATGCCAAAACTATTTTGAATATTTGACCACACAAATACTTTTCAGTTAATACCAAGACTTTTAAGTTTTCTGTAGAAAGTGCGTTCATTGATATTAAGCAGCTTTGCTGCCCTGGATTTGTTGCCGCCTGATTCATCAAGTGCGCTCAAAATGGCGTCCTTTTCAGCTTTTTTTGTCAAGGTTTCAAATGTGGAAGTATCGGTTTCGTCTGTTTTTGTTTCAATGTTGTTCTTTGGGGCAACTTCATCAGTTATATTTATATTTTCCATAACAGTTCCGGGTGTAAGCAATACTGCTCTTCTTATTGCATTTCTTAATTCACGCACATTTCCCGGCCATTGATGTGCTTTTATCTTATTCATAACATTTTCTGAAACTGAAACAACAGACCTGTTAAGTTCTTCATTGGCATCTTTAATGAAGTGTTTCACCAGGTGTTCCAGGTCGCCGGTTCTTGTTCTCAGGGGAGGCAGATCAATATGGAATTCATTCAGCCTGTAATAAAGATCAGCCCTGAACTTATTGCTGTTAACAGCGTCTGCAAGTCTAACATTTGTTGCTGTCAGAATGCGAACGTCGAGTGTAAGAGCTTTTTTTCCCCCAATACGAGTTACCTTTCTTTCCTGGATTGCGCGCAGCAGTTTGATCTGGTTTGGATCGGAAAGATTGGTAATTTCGTCAAGGAAAATAGTTCCTCCGTTTGCCTGTTCAAACTTGCCTTCTCTCTGAGATTTAGCGTCGGTAAAAGCGCCCTTCTCATGGCCAAAAAGTTCACTTTCAATAAGTGATTCAGGAATAGCTCCGCAATCAACGGCAATAAAAGGTTTCTCCGCCCTTTCACTTGCGCGGTGGATCATATTTGCTATAACTTCTTTTCCAGTTCCGCTTTCACCCTGAATTAAAACAGTTAAGTTAGTGGGAGCCACAATTTTCACCTGGTCAAACACTTCCTTCATTTCTCTGCTGGAGCCAATTATACCGCCGCCCTTATAAGAATCATCAGTTCGTTTTCTTAAGATCGCGAGTTCTTTGTTAAGATACCTTATTTCCAGAGCCTTTTTGAGGGTTAATATCATCCCGTCATTATCAAAGGGTTTTGTGAGATAATCGCTGGCACCCTGTTTCATTGCCTCAACTGCGTTCTTGATATCCCCAAAGGCTGTAAGGATAATGAACGGTATATCCGGATCTATTTTTTTAACTTCCGCCAGGATCTGCATGCCATCCATTTTAGGCATTTTCATATCGCATATCACAAGGTCGTAGGCTTTTGATCTGACTTCCTCAATTGCTTTTAAACCGTCTTCAACTGACTTCGAATAAAAACCATGCTCTTCGAGCACGTTTTCAAGCGTGTATCTTAAAGACTCGTTATCATCAATGATGAGAATTTTTTCCATAATTCAATTATAAACTTTTTTTAATTATTTTCTTTCACCGGCAGTTTTATTTCAACATGTGTACCTTTACCCGGTTCACTGAATATGTTTAGTATACCATTATGTGATTTTATATATTGATACGCAAGTCCAAGCCCAAGTCCGGTTCCTGTTTCTTTTGTAGTGAAAAACGGTTCAAATATCTTATCCAGGTTCTCCTGGGGAATACCCTTTCCATCATCAATTATATCAATAATGATCCAGTGCTTTATCTTATCTTCTCTTGCTTTGACAGAAATGCTTCCTTTATTATCAATAGCGTCAATAGCGTTTGATATAAAATTAAGCAGTGCGTTTTCGAGCTTCACTTTATCCGCATGAATAACCGGCAATTCAGGGGAGATATCTTTGCTTAGAGTGATATGTTTTTCAGAGCATCGTGCCTCCACGCTGTTCATTGTGTTTTCAAGAAGTTCTGAAGCAGAGAAGTTATCATAAATCAGATCCTCGGGTGACGCGAAATTCAGAAGATCTTTGATGATCTTGTTAGCTATATCAGAATTTACAAGAATGTATTTAAGGTGCTTCTTCATTTTTTCATCTTCTATCTTTGATTTTTCAAGAAGCTGCGCCAGTGCGCTGATATTAGCCAGAGGGTTGCGGATCTCATGTGCAATTCCTGAGGAGAATCTTCCTAATGCAGCAAGCTTTTCATTGTGTATCAGTTCTTTCTGGGCTTCTATCAGCTTGGCATTGGTTTTTCTCAGTTCTTCTTCAACCAGTTTTATTTCGGTTATATCCTGAACGCTGCCGTAAAGCCTAAGCGGTTTTTTACGTTTGTCATACTCTACCCTGAGATCAAGGCTCAGGTATTTCAATCTTCCAGAAGGAGTAACTATCCTATAATCTATTTCCGCGTCCTGCGGCTTTTTTTCGAGAGTTTCTATCAGTTCATCCATTTTTTTCAGATCTTTGTGATATATGAATTTCCGCAAATTACTGTAACTTATGGAATCTATCCCCGGTTTGAATTCATATATCCTGTACATTTCATCAGACCAGTGTAGTGAACCTGTTTTCAGCTCTGCCTGCCAGCTACCAAGTTTGGCAATACTTTGCGCTTCTTTAAGCTGTTTTTCACTCTGCCTGATCTTTTCTTCTGCCTCTTTCATTTCAGTAACATCCATAAATGTACCAACCATCCTGGTAACTTTGCCTGTACTGTCCTTTTCAATTTCTCCTTGGGAATGTATGATCTTAATTTTCCCTGATGTGCTTCTGATGCTCAAATAGTAATCAAAACTTCCATCACCATTCATTGCTGCCTGGATCGCATCTTCGCGGATTTTTCTGTTATCTTCGTCCAGCAGATCAAGGTATTGCTCCTGAGTGATCTCAGTTGTGCGTTTGATCTCGAAAATATTGTACATTTCTGAAGACCATTTAACTTTATCAGTAACAGCATCCCATTCCCAGCTGCCCATCTTTGCGATCTCCTGGGCTTCTTTCAGTCTTTTTTCGCTTTCAATCAGGTCACGCTCAGCATTTTTTCGTTCAGTAATATCACGGGTAACTTTTACGAATCCTTTCAATTTCTTCCCGTCATAAAGCGCTGAAAAAATGATATCAGCCCAGAACCGGGAACCATCCTTGCGTTTTCTCCAGCCCTGGCTTTCATATCTGCCTTTGGCGGCAGCCATTTCCAGATTATATTCCGGCGAACCCTTTTCGATATCTTCATCGATATAAAACTCCGAAATATGTTTTCCAATTATCTCATCCTGTTTATATCCTTTAATAAACTCAGCGGCCGGGTTCCAGCTCTTTACATGACCTTTTTCATCCAGAAGAATTATCGCATAATCTTTGATGTTTTCCATGATGAGAGAAAGTCTTTCTTCATTTTCTCTGATCTTCTTTTCAGCCTCGTGAACCAGAGTAATATCAAGACAAGTTCCTACCATTTTAGCGACATTTCCATTACTGTCAAGCTTGACTCCTCCGGAAGAGCGAAGAACTTTGATCTTTCCGGAAGGTGTGACGATCCTTTCATTAAATTCAAATGGTTCTTTATGCAGGAAGGCGTCAGAGATCTTTGCCTTGATTGATTCCCTGTCGTCAGGATGCAGCTTATTAAGAAAACCTTCGTACGAGTTATCAAAATCATCCTTTGTAATTTCGTAGATGTTATACATTTCATCTGACCAATTCACTTTATCAGATACCACATCCCACTGCCAATTACCCAACTTAGCAATTGATTGCGCTTCAAGGAGAGAATTCCTGTTTTCAATAAGTTCATTTTCGATCATTTTCCTGGGTGAAATATCGCGAATCATACCTGTGAAGTATACCTGTTCGTTTAGTTCCCATTTGGCTATTGATAGCTCAATAGGGAATTCCGTTCCATCCTTCTTTTTGCCTGTGAGCTCCAATGTCTTTCCATGCAGCAGCGATACCCCGGTGTGTGCAGCATTACTGAACGCAGATTGGTGCTTTGGGATATATCTATCGGGCATCAGCCTGGTTAATGAACTTCCGATTATCTCGTCAATCGAATATCCGAACATACCCGCAGTACTTGAATTGACATAAATTATCTCTCCCCGGCTATCTGCGGTTATAATAGAATCGTTGGCTGTATCAGCGATAGCGCTGAAATGTTTTTCTCTTTCCTTTATCTCTTTTACATAATCATTCTTTCTGATTACGCTTCTTATCTCATTTGAAATATTTACAATACTATCCAGTATCTCCTTATCGGGTTTAATATCTTTCGCAGTGAAGAACTCCAGTACACCTATAACCTCATCCTTATCTATGACCGGAACCCATATACATGATAAAAGGCCTATCTTTCTGCAGAGCTCAGCCCGTTTGTAGATCTTTGTATCTTTAAGTAAAGATATATCGATCCATACAGGTTTCTTTTCTCTGATAACTTCTTTTTGTATCACGTGTTCCGCACCGAGTATGATCTCTTCGGTTAACACCCTGAACACTTCATATTCAGGTTTAAGGCATTTGTTCCATATTCCCGAGCTTTTCAGCTCGCTGCCTTCATAAATAAGAAAATGGCCTATATCCCAGCCCGTATACTCGCAGACCTTATCTATTGAATACTGAATACACGGCTCATTTTCAGTGAAGGTATTTGCCTCAGTCGCAACTTCATTCACAAGATTCAGCAGGCTGAATCTCTTTTCAAGCAGATCAAGATTATTTTTTTCCGCGGTAATATCCTGAACTATCCCGACAATTGCGTCAACTTTTCCTTCTTCATCTCTTATCACAGATGCTGAAAGATAGACAAAAAATTCACTTCCATCGCTCTTTCTGTTTACCAGTTCTCCTTTCCATCCGTTTTTCAATGCTTCGCTGAGTATTTCTCTTCTTTTCCCGTCGGAGATACTTTCAGTATACAAAACCGGTATATTCTTATCAAGAAGTTCACTTTCCATATATCCGTAAACCGATTCAAATGCAGGATTTACAAAAATCGTACGGTTCTGCAGGTTTGAAATAAACACGCATTCCTTGATGCCTCTGAGCGCATGGCCGTAGAGCTTGAGCCTGCTCTGAACTTTTTCCTTAATTGCCATTTCATCAAGCAGCCTGTTAAGAGTATTTGCAAGTTCAATTGTTCTTTCATTTACTTTCTGTTCCAGTTCATCGTAAGCAATTTTCAGGTTTTCTTCTGCTTTTTTTCTTTCAAGGAAGTTACCTACCTGTTTTCCCGCAGATTCAAGTACTTCCAGCAAATCGTATTTTGCGGTAAGCGTATTCCGGTTAAAACATTCAATAACCGCTATTACCCGGTCACCATCTTTGATAGGTACCGCAAAACCGGTTTGCCATCCTAGTTCCGCAAATCCATCATTTTCGCGGAATGCCTCATTTAAGTCTGCATTTTCAATCCAGAGAGATTTGGCAGTTTCCCATACTTTTCCCGGTAGTCCTGAGCCTTTTTCAAGCACAAACGAATTACTGAAGACGGCGCTGTAATTTTTGGCATCTGACGGTATCTCGCTCCAGATGGCTTTTTGCATCAATTTTTCATTTTCCACAACCCAGGCAATGCCAAATTTCCAATTCACGCCTGTGCAAATATTTTCAAGTACATTCTGTAGCGCCTCTTCGGTTGATAGTGCTTCAGCCAGAGTTCGTGTAACGGAGTATTGTATCTTCAAATATCTTTCGGTTCTTTTTTTCTCGTGAATATCAATGGCAATTCCAATATATCCGGCGAATTCTCCGCCGGTATACCTTGGTATGCCTCTGCTAAGTATCCATCTGAAGTCACCATCTGCTGCTTGCAGCCGGTATTCAATTTCAAAAGGTTCCCTGTTTTCAAAAGAGGCCGCGTATGTATTGAGGCATCTTTCCAGATCCTCATGAAAGATACCATCCACCCACCCGTTTCCGGTTTCCTGAGCAAGAGTTCTGCCCCTAAAATCCAGCCAGCCTTTGTTGAAGTATTCACATCTCTTATCTGTCCCTGAGATCCAGATAAGGGCAGGAGCTGAATCAGCCATTTCGCGGAACCTGCTTTCACTTTCACGCAGTGAGTTTTCTATTTTTATCCTGTTATTTATCTCATTTACGAGATCCTCGTTGGATTTTTTAAGCTCAGCAGTTCTATCTTCAACTTTGTCTTCAAGCTCTTCGTAAGATCTTTTCAGTAATTCGTCAGTCTCATTCTTATTCCTGATAAGCTTATCAAACACAAATAGGGAGAGTCCCAGGACTGCGAATGCGAATAAGCTTGTAATAATAATGAAAGCCTGCGTATTTGTCAGGCTGTCTTTTGAAGCCTGCTGCCTTTCTTCCAGCAGCCTGAATTCTTCATTCTTAATGCGTGCTGTTATCCTGTTTATAGCTTCAAGAAATTCCTGTGACTGCATTGCCAATCCTGTCTGCTCGGCAGTTACCTGTTTTTCAGATCGGTATAGGGTTATAGAAGAATCAAGTAACAGGGCTATGTTTTTTGAAAGTGAGTCTATTGTATTTATATCCAGCTGCTGCGCATTGTTATCCGAAGTTAATAATTTTAACTGCCCAATTTCATAAACCAATGTATTCTGGAATTCCCTGTATTTATTATAGTACTTTTCATCTCCCTTAACAACATAACTTCTTCTATGAAGCTGAATACTTGAAAGCAGGAAATTTATCTCATCTGTTTTTCTCAGTACTTTATTAGTATGATCGATAAGTTCTACACTGCTTTTATATAAAGTGATGTTATTATAGGTAATTATACTTAACACTATAAAACACAAAAGAAATATGAGGAAAGCCGCCGGTATGAACTTTTCCAGAGGAAGCTTTTCAGCAAATTTTCTGAATTTCGAATTGTTATCTCTCAAATTGCCCGATTTTTTCTGAATTTTACGACAAAAATGTCATTGACATGCCTTGTACTTACCTAAATAACATCAAAATCAGCAAAAAAGATTTGGCACAGTAATTGTTATTTCATGTGAGTACCAAAAGATAACAAAAACATAAATAAATAAAAATGGAGGGTATGATGTTAGATTTAAGGATCACAAAGGAAGACTTAGGATATTTGAGGTTAATAATTGACCTGGCATCCACAGAATCAAAAGACAACAAGAAAAAAATAAAGAATATGCCTCTTAATTAGAATAAGAAAAAATCATGAATATTCTGATATTAATAGTTGAAGACGATAAATACATGAATGAGACACTATGTGAAGTGCTGGAATCTGAAGGATATAATGTTGAATCAGCTTTAAGCGCGCTGGATGCAATAAACAAAATAAAGCACAGTGAAAAATATTACCATATGCTGATACTCGACTATAACCTTCAGTACCTGCAGGGTATAACCGGGCTTGATATATACAAAATGGCCAAAGAAAAGGATCCCGGCGTAAAAGCAATAATGATATCGGCTTACGGGAAAGACAAAGAACTGAAAGAAAAGGCGCGTTCAAAAGGGATCAACGCCTTTATTGATAAACCGTTCCTGATAACCGATGTGATAGATACAGTAGACAGCATTTTACGCCATTCTTCCGGCAAAGAAGCTGCTTCACAAAGAAATTTAACTCAATAACAAAGCATGATAACAAAATAAAGGAGAATTAAAAAATGAAGACTTACAAATTTTTAACACATTTTTTTGTGATATGCATGATCGCACTTACAGGTCTCACATATTCACAGGTTTCTACGGTAAAAACAAAGATAAAAAAACAGAATTTCCCGCAGTTCTCAATTGCTCCATCAGGTGGTGCGATATTTCCGCTTACCAGGGACTTCAGGGCAGATTTTAAGCCGGGCGGCGTTGTTGGAATGGATATTGGTCTGAAGTTGAACAAGGAAGTGGGAATATACGGTAAATTCAATTACATGTTCATGTCTTCCAAAAAGACCGGTGCGCCAATTGGCCAGTATATGGAATTTTCAGCCGGACCAAGGTACTTTTTTACGCATCCTAAGCTGAAGTCACAGGTATATTTTGAAGGCGGAGCCGGAGCATATTATTTCAATCAGAACAGTTACGTAGATCCGATCGATAATACGGTGACTGTCAGCCAGGTTTCACAGACAAACGCAGGTATCAATGGCGGTGTGGGGGCCAGTTTATTCCTCAGCGATGCGGTAAGTATTCTTGCGAAGGCTAAGTATCACAATGTATTCACAAGGACCGGGTCGGTGGGCTTCATGACTGTAAATGCCGGACTTGAATTTACAATTAAATAAAAATAGCGGATATATATTAAACAGCAGGGCTTTATGAGCCCTGCTGAATTTTAAAGAAAAGAATTAAGTAAACCAAAAAGGAGCTTTAAAATATGAAACAACTAACGATGATATTATTATTATGCACTGCTGCGGTTTTTTATTATGGATGCAGCGAAGATGATGACCCGATAAATCCTCCCGCGACAGATACAATAGCCGTGAACTACAATGATCTTATTATATCCGAAAGGACTATTCCTTTTGATGATGCGCTAAGCGCGGTTGATCTTTTCAGCGGTATGATAGTAAAGGACTCCAGCAGATACAAGGACGCCAACCTGATAGATTCTATCGCATTGGGTGATTCAGTTTATTATCTGCGCTCAGGAGATCTTTCTGATTTTCCGGTTTCTGTTCCGGGATACAGAACCAGATTCAAGGTCATAATGCTTCAGGCATCACAATCACAATTTGATACTATGAAGGTTATACCTGATACAGATACAACTTTATCAGAGAACGATTTTACTTCCGATAATACCGGTTCATTCACGGCCCCGCTTCTTTTTAATACGGTTTACGGTTTTTATCTGAAAGGTAAGTTTGATGATAATGTTACGCCTTATCCGGTATACGGAATGCTGTATCTTGAAGAGGCTTATAACGAATCAACCGGATTCAAGCTCAAATTTGATATTAAGATCAACAAAGAAGGCAGAAACAGATTCAGATCACAATAAAACATAATATCTGCCGCACAACAGGCAGCTTAAGGAGAAATTGAAAATGGAACAGAGAACATCATCATCAAAAGGTAAGGGCTTTATGCTTGGACTTATAGCCGGAGGCGCGATAGGAAGTATTGCCGCACTGCTGTACGCCCCCAAAAGCGGTAGAGAATTAAGAAAAGATATCAGAAAGAAAAGCAGGGAAGTTGTAAAAGAAACAGGCGAGTATGTTGATTCCGCAAAGACGAGGGCTGCGGAAATAATTTCAGAAGGCAGACAGAAAGCTGAGAACCTGATTAACGACGCAAAACAAAAAGCCGATTCCATTACCAGGGGAACTGAAAAGTTGTACACCCAGGGAAAGGAATACATTACCGAAGAAGCTGCTAAGTTAAAAGGGGCTTTCAAGGCGGGCGTCGATACTTTCAACGAGGAACGCAGGAATAAATAAGATCATCTAAAGGGATAGATAAGAAAGTGGAAGTACTAAATATAATAAGAATATCTGCTGAAATTGTAATGTTTATTCTGATTGGCGCGGCTTGTATTTATCTTATTGTTAACATCAAAAAGCTGAGCGCAGCAATTGAAGGCATACGCGGAAGCATCAATGAAATTGATAAGGGTCTCAATCCGGTTCTTAATGATATTAGTATTCTCACTGGTAAAATAAGCGCAGTCGCTGATTCCGTAGGCAGGATCAGCGATAACGCTCAAAACATAAGCGGTAAGATACTTGATAAAACAGAAGAAGCAGAAATTTATATTAACACAGTTAGAGATACCGCGTTTTCAGCTCTGAAGAATATTTTGAATATGAGCAGTGCGGTTAAAAAAGGTTTGAACACATTTTTTTTTAAACTAAAATAAACAGCCATGATCATAAATAAGAACACCGAGCTTTTCAATGATCACATTGAAATTGATAGTGATGACGACAATGACGAAATATATAAATGGTTAAGCCTTCTTTTGCTTTTTATCTGGATCTTCACAATGTTCGCACTTTAAAAAATGAAAATTTACGGGGGTAAATTAAATGCTTTGGACTATATTTATTCTTCTCATTATTCTTTGGGTATTGGGAATAGTTTCAAATTTTCTTGGCGGTTTCATACACATTTTGCTGATATTTGCAGTTATTGTAATAATCTTAAGTTTCATCAAAAGGAAATAAACATATGAAAAATATCATTTGCGGCAAGGATAATCTGTTCATGAATGAGATCTATATTCATCATAGATATTTCCTGAATATTGCCAGGAAAATGACCATGAACGAGTTTGACGCGGAAAATCTTCTGCAGGATACATTCATTAGGGCTTACCGGTTTCTGGATTCATTTGAACCTGGCAGCAATTCGAAAGCATGGGTTTTCAGGATAATGAAAAACCTTTTTATAAATTTTAACAGAAAAAAACAGGCGCATCCATGCTACAGCATTGATACGCTGGTGAATGAACCGGCTTACCAGGAAGAAGAGAGCAGGCTCAAATATTTCGAGATCGTAAGGATCATAGAAAGCATTAAGGATGATTACAGACAGGTAATAATTCTCTTCCATCTGGAAGAATTTTCACTGATTGAAATTTCCAAAAAGCTTAATTGGCCGTTAGGTACTGTTAAAAGCAGGCTGCACAGGGCAAGAAAAGAATTCAGAAAAGTGTTTGAAGAAACCGTTTAAGAATAGTTTAATACAGGGAGGCAGAAATGGAAAAATTCGGAAACCAGCTGTTTATTGAAGGTGAAGACAACAGTCTGTTCATTTATTTTCACCTTCATGATTTCAGGATCAATAGGGCTGCAGAGATCCTTGAAGAGTACGTAGAAAACTTCAGAGAACTGGATTTTGATAAAATAAATATTTCATTCTGCGACAAAGGTGTGCCCGGTGAGCATTTGAGCCGTTACCGGAAAACTAACAACCGTGCGATCGGAAAGATCTTGAAGGGAATTAAATGTATTTCTGCGCATTTTCTTTTTAAAGATAATGTAAAGGTAGTGAACAAACCAAAATCTCTGACAGGCAGGAATTGAAAATGCAGAAAGCTTCGGTGAAAAAAAAAGTTAGGAAGGCCTTCGCATTGAAAAAGCAGCCGGGGCTGGAGTATTTAATGGAGCCGAAACCGAAATTTGCATCTATTAAATACAGGGCTGCCGGAAAGCTAGCCGGTAAAACTGCGCTTATTACCGGCGGTGATAGCGGTATAGGAAGAGCGGTCGCGGTTGCCTTCGCAAGGGAAGGATGTGATACCGCAATTGTTTACCTTAACGAAAGAAAAGATGCTGAATTTACCGCTAAAGCAATAACAGAAATAAATGCCCGCTGTTTGACAATAAAAGGAGATGTTTCGATAGAAGCTGTTTGCCAAAGGGCAGTCAAACAATGCGTAAAAAAATACGGCAAGATAGATATATTGGTTAACAATGCGGCGGTACAATATCCCCTGAGTGATGTAACGAAGATCTCCAGGAAGCAGCTATTAAAGACATTCAGCGTAAATATTTTTTCATACTTTTATATGGTAAAGGCCGCGCTTAAATATTTAAAAAAGAACTCAGCAATTATTAACACAACCTCTGTAACAGCTTACAGGGGAAGCGGACACCTGATAGACTATTCCGCAACAAAAGGAGCAATTGTTTCATTCACACGATCACTATCGGCAAATCTTGCCAAAAAGGGAATTCGGGTTAACGGCGTAGCACCCGGCCCAATCTGGACACCCCTGATACCGGCTTCATTTCCTCCTAAGGACGTCGCTTCATTCGGTACGGATGTCCCTTTGGGCAGAGCGGGGCAGCCCGAAGAGACTGCCCCCTGCTACGTTTTTCTCGCATCAGATGATTCTTCATATATGACAGGCCAAATACTTCATCCTAACGGAGGAGAAATAGTAAATGGCTAGGAAAAGGAAAAACGATCTTTTTGAAGAACTTTCAATCATGCTCACGCGTTTTACGGGAAGCACTCCTGCGTTTATCCTGAGCTTATCTTTGGTTGCGGCATGGGCTTTAAGCGGGCCTTTGTTCAGCTTCTCTGAGACATGGCAGTTGGTTATCAACACCGGTACGACCATTATTACATTTTTAATGGTGTTTCTGATCCAAAGAACTCAAAATAAAGATTCAATGGCAATTCAGCTAAAGCTGAATGAGCTCATAGCTTCCTCTGCCGGTGCAAGCAACAGGATGGTGGAAATAGAGGATATCAGCGAAGCTGAACTGGAAATTCTTAAGAAACATTACAGCAAACTTGCACGATTGTTTGAAGAAGAAAAAAATCTGAAAGTATCTCACTCTATAGAAGAAGCAGAAAAAAGACACTTAAGAAAGGTATCAAAAAGATGAAAAAACATTTATCTGTGTTGTATATGGTTATTACGTTCGTAACTCTATTGGCAATACTGCCTGGATGTGAATTTATTGGTGATGTTTTTAAAGCGGGAATTTGGGTAGGGATCATTATAGTGATAGCGATAGCCGCTGTTATCGCATTCATTGTAAAAATGTTTAAAGAATGAGAAGGTTATGAAAAGGAAAACGGGAGAAGAGATTAACATCCGATCACTTAAAGTACTGATACTCAATGCATCGCTTAAACATACCGGGAAACTTTCAAATACAGAAGAACTATCAAATCTTGTGGTGAAAAACATGAAAGAATTTCACAAAGATATTCTTGCTGAATTCATACGTCTTTCTGACCTGTATATTCCTCCGGGTGTAAAATACAGCGAAGACAAAACCGATAAGTGGCCTGTACTTGCCGAGAAATTGGCAGCTTCTGATATAATTATTTTTGCAACGCCAATATGGTGGGGTTCAAGGTCAAGCCTTATGCAGCGAATAATAGAACGTATGGATTCATTTGATGAGCAGTATAAAGAAAAAGGCAGAAGTGTTTTGCTTAACAAAATTGCAGGTGTTGTAATTACGGGCAGCGAAGATGGCGCGCAGGCAACACTTGGCTCAATACTCTCTGTTCTTACATTCATGAATTTTACAATTCCGCCGGAGTGCTGTACATATTGGGTTGGTGAAGTTGGTAAGCCGCCTAAAACAAACCGTCGGGATAGACTGAAGAACAAAGCATCTCAAATAATGGCTAAAAAAATGGCATATAATCTCACTTATTATGCCAAACTAATGAAAAAATACCCACTTATACCTCTCCGATAGTATGACATTTTTGTCATATTTCGCCTGATTTCGGCAATTTTTAATTTACATTTCTATGATTATGCCTATGAAAAAGTGGCACGGTATTTGATGTTAATATAGTTTATTGATAATACTAAATCAATTTATAGAAATATTATCGATTCATTTCCAAAACTAAAATGTCATTTTTTAAAACATAGAAAGGGTGCAATTATGAAGGTCAATTTAAAGCTTTTGTTTTTGATACTTGCCATATCGGCTGCAGGGAGTTTCGCGCAGCTGAAAGAAAAAGACAATCTCCTTGGCGGTTCAGTTGGATTTTGGGCAAAAGGGAATGTTCCTATGTTCGGTGTTAATTTTGAATCAAATGTTGTTCAGGCAGGTATTGGTACTGTCGGAGTCGGCGGAATCTTCAGGTATTATACTTTTACTAACAATTACGGCAACGGTGACTCCAGAAAGTATTCATTCTCTTCCTTAGGCGCACAGTTCAACTATAATTTTAACCAGATCGGAGATGGAAGCTTTGTACCTTACTTTGGGCTGGTTGCAGGATACAATTATGTTAATAATACGTATACAGATGTTACAAGGAATGCCGTGCATGTAACGGATGTATCTTATTCAAGCGGTGCGTGGATTTGGGGTCAGCTTGGGATGAGATATTTCTTTAGTCCTAAGGTGGCAGGTACTGTAAGGCTGGGTTTGGGCAACAACGATTTTAACACACTTGAGCTTGGTATGGATTTTAAATTATAGAAAAGGATAAGTTCAGTTTTATAAACAAACAATGGAGTTTTACAATGAATCACTCAAAAATCAAAATGACAATAGCATTTTTCATAATTTTCCTTGTAAGCGGGTTTGTTTCCTGTACAAAAAATTCCGATGAGACGGCAGATAAAATGGTAAAAGAAGCAGATATGACCGCAGTAAGCAGCGAAGATATAAATGAAACTGATGAGGACCTGCTGAATGTTGATTACAGGGAATTCTATGATGAACTGGCTCCGCATGGTGAATGGATAGAAGTTAAGAGAAGTGAAATCGGGGTAGACCTGAAAAAGGGATCAACTTCAGGTAACAGCAGAAGATCTATCTCATTTGGTGAACTTTTCGCAATCAAAAATGCACATGCTGACGATGTAAGTTTTGGCGCGTTTTTTGTCTGGAAACCTGCTCCCGGGTTAGCAGTTGGTATCGCAGCCGGTGAAGAGCAGGTTTACCATCCATATACAAATGGTCAGTGGGTTTACACGAACAATGGATGGTACTTCCGCGCCGCTTCGCAGCATGAAGAGCTGACACATCATTACGGAAGATGGGTTTATACTCCCGCAATGGGATGGTTATGGGTACCGGGCAGAGTATGGGCGCCTGCGTGGGTTGAGTGGCGCGAAGAAGATGAATATGTAGCATGGGCACCGGTACCGCCTAGTGTTTACATAGTAAATAATGTGATAATTGCCCCGCCGGTATATGAAGAAAGATACGTAATTGTTGAAAGAAGATATTTTATTGAGCCTGATGTGTATCAGTACACGTACAAAGCAAACAAACACAGGATAAAGATAACCGAATGGAGAAGGATAGACGGAATTACGGTTGTAAATAAAACTATTGTAAATAAAGGTCCTGATGTAACAGTGATACAAAGCGCAACCGGAAGAACATTTGAACCTGTTGTGATAAATCATGTAACCGGAAAAGGCCGGATCAAATATACAGACCGGGAGTTTGATGTGTATTCACCGGAGTTCAGGAAAGTAAAAAAAGAAGTAAAAGTAAAGGGACCTGTAAGCAAACCTAAGGAGTTTACTGACTTCCACAGTGCTTCACAAAAAGAATCCGGCAGAGTGAACAAGAATGAGAGAAGTGATGGAAATGTTAAAAATAACAAGAAAAATGAATATAAACCCAATGAAAATTCTAAGGTACCCGAAAATCCAGGGAAAGAAAGAAAGTATATTGATGACAGGAACATGAAAAACGGGAATGAAAAAGGTAATAAGAACAGGAATAATTCCGGGGATGTAAACACAAAACAAAAGGGACCAAAAACAAATGATGACAAAGGGAAAGATAAAAAGAAGGGAAAGGGAAACAAAAAATACAGGAACGATACATACAAAAAGGATGGAAGTAATATTGATAGAGTAAATGAGAAGCAAAAAAAACAGGACAACGTGGAGAAGAATTCTGAGAAGCATAAAAGTAAAGGCAGGAAGTAAAACGGAAGTAAACTCTAAATTAAGGAATCAAAGTTAAAAGGAAATACAATCAAAAATTAAAGAAAGGATAAAATGTTCAGCTCAAAATTAAAAATATTATCATTAACAGTTCTGATCGCACTCAGCTCATATTTCATACAGGGATGCGGAGAAGACTCAGTAACTACCCAGGCTGATAATGTTGACTTCAGCAGCATGAGTACAGGAGACAGCATCGGCTCGGATATAGGAATACTTGTACTTGATACTGTAAAGGTACTTATAAAAGATATCAAACTCAATGTAGCCAACATCAATCAGGATTCAACAAATTTTAAGACAGGACCATATGTGCTTTATCTTAATATGGCGTCCAGTGTTAACATCATCAGTACAGCATATATTCCGCCCGGGACATATGACAAAGTAAAATTTGAAATTCATAAACTGGCTGATTCAGAAACCCCTCCTGATCCTGATTTTGTGGACGTAAACGGAAGATATTCTGTCGTGGTAAAAGGCAGGTATAACGGAATTTCATTTGTTTTCAAATCGAATAAGTCCGCTCATCAGAAACTGACATTCCCGGGTAATCTGCAGGTTTCAGCAAGCGGCAAATCAAATATTACATTGCAGGTTAAGCCATACATTTGGTTCATCAAGAACGGCCTGTATCTCGACCCGGGTGACCCGGCAAACGCAAACGATATAGATAATAACATAAAGGATAATATAAACAATAACTTCAAATGTTTTGTTGATAACGACAGAAATGGTATTCCTGATTAAATGAATGTTCAAAATACATTAAAAGAGAGGTTAACAACCTCTCTTTTTTTTAAAAAATATAACCTTCACTTTTTTTTGCTACGGATAATCATAAAAGTGTAAATATACCTTGCTATTGCGGGTTTGTTGCCCAA